>NZ_JBFTNT010000190.1:0-8347 GCF_056397585.1 Pedobacter sp. 05L430
AAATGACGCATGTCACCACTGCTGCTCTAGTATATTAAAATAGAATCAGTAACTAATTTTAATAAAAAAGCTAATTAATAGCTTTTTTCTGTACGGTTATTGCGTTTAAAGCCACCACCACCAGCACCACCAGTATTTGGTTTTTCTTGTGCTTCAGCAACTTTGATACGGTTACCATTGTAATCGCCGCCATTCATGCGTTTGATTGCTTCTTTTGCCTCTTCTTCTACCGGCATTTCCACAAAACCAAACCCACGACTCTGACCAGTTTCGCGATCTTTGATAATCCTTAGTGATTTTACTTGACCGAAATCACCAAATACGGCTGTTAATTCATCTTCCCCCACTTCTAAAGGAAGGCCTGTAATAAATATCTTCATTAATTTCTAAAAATTTGCACAAAGTTAAGCATTTTTCGCTTAAATTCCAATGCTAGTGTCAGTTATAAGTATAATTATATAATATTTTTCATAACACCCAAGAGAAAATTTTGTTTTATTAATTGTAAAAAAACATTACTTTTTTCTTAAATAATTATAACCGACAAATCGAACCTAGCTTAATTTAGCTTTAAACAGAGATATTGTTCTTTGCCAGGCCAGTTTAGCAGCCGCTTCATTGTATCTGGTCGGCGAAGTATCGTTATTAAAAGCGTGATTTACGCCTTCATAAATATAGACTTTATAATCTATATGATTTTCTTTCAAAGCTGCTTCATAAGCCGGAATTCCCGCATTTATACGCTCATCGAGTCCACCATAATGAAGCATTACACTGGCTTTTATCTTAGGAACATCTTCTGCGGCTGCCTGTGCTCCATAGTATGCAACTGCTGCAAGCAACTTAGGATCGCTTACTGCAAGTTTGTTTGCCATGCCCCCGCCCCAGCAAAAACCAACACATCCGGTTTTTCCGTTTCCATCTTTCCTGCTTCTCAAATATTCAAGTCCTTTCAGATAGTTCTGCAAGTTTTTTGCCGGATCCAGCTTTCCGATCAGCTCCCGGCCTTTATCCTCATCCGAGGGTGTTCCGCCGAATAGCGATAAGGCATCCACTCCTAAAGCAATAAAACCTTCGGCAGCTACTCTTTTGGTTACATCTATAATATGAGGGTTTAGCCCTCTGTTTTCGTGAATAACAAGTACACAACCCAGGTTCTTTTTGTCCTTTGGCTTTGCCAGCACAGCCTTTACATCACCATCTGCACCAGGATAGGTAATGTTTTCGGTACTAATGCTGTTATCATTAAAACTGGAGGCTGATGCATAATTGTTTTCAAGTAAAGGTAATACTGTTAAGGCTATAGCTGTGCTTCCGGTAATGATAGCCAGCTTTTTCATGAATTCTTTCCTACTCAGTTTGCTGTGGGTGTATTCATCGTATAAATTGATGATTTTCTGATCCATAGGTAAATAATTAAAATATGAACAATAAGTACTAATATAACGTTTCTACAGCATCGTTTTAGGTTTTTATCAATTACGTTACATGATAAAACGTTATACAATAAGGGGGATTTGTCATGAAATTGTTTTTATTTTTTTCGTTGAAAACAAATTAACAATATCGCTCGTTATATGATCAGTTTGTTTGGTTTAGGTTGGTCTGTGGTGGACCAACCATCTATTAATAACAGGGATAATCGCCAGATTCATCCCTGTTTCCTTTTAATGCATCCTCGCCCTTCATCCGTTTCCTATATCACTTTAAAAAGATACTTAATTGACAAAAGGCCTTCAGAGTCGTTGCAAAGCCGTTCAATACTCGTCTGGAAGTCGTTGGTAACATAAAATAGATTTAGCATAAAATTTCGTCGAGATGACGACAGCTCAGAATGACGAGGTGTTATGAACAAACTCAATCCAGACGGCCTAAAATGCGGTATTACGGAGTCTGCTGTTCACCTGCAAACAGCGGTAGGCAAAAAAAAAGAGTTTCATTTGACTAAAATACTATTGAAGTCAGAGTGTAGGATTATAAAAATCATTATCTTTGGCCTGCAAAAAGCAATTTTTTTCTTAATAATTCGGAGCTATTCGAATTAAAATTATAAGAAAATTGTAATTTTTGTTTTAAAAATTAATATATTCAAACTTGGTTGAGTTCAAGTTTTGTTTTCTGTATTTATGATCTTAGATTTGAGAAGTTTTTTTTAATTGGCATAGATGTTGATTTTTCAAACTAATTACAAAAGGGGATTATATAGATTTAGGAATCATTTCTTGGAACATAAACCGACATCAACAATAACCAACCCTGTAATCTAAACATATAGTACTAGCATGCGCAAAAAATTACAAGATAGGATAGCAGCTTTTAAAGATGCTTCAGCAATTAAGGAAAAAGGCTTATATCCTTACTTCCGAGCAATAGAATCAGCACAGGATACGGAAGTGATGATAGATGGGAAGAGAGTTCTGATGTTTGGTTCTAACTCCTATCTAGGGTTAACAAATCACCCAAAAATTAAAGAAGCAGCAAAAGCTGCAGTTGATAAATATGGCACTGGTTGTGCCGGATCAAGATTTCTAAATGGTACACTTGACATACATATTGAACTGGAAAAAAGACTGGCTGCATATGTAGGTAAAGAAGCTGCCGTTCTTTTTAGCACAGGATTTCAGGTTAATTTAGGTGTAATATCATGTTTACTTGATAGAAATGACTACCTAATTCTTGACGAATACGACCATGCTTCTATCATTGATGGCAGCAGATTATCGTTTTCACGTTCTATAAAATATGCACATAATGACATGGATGATTTGCGCAAGAAATTGAGCAGATTGCCTGAAGATGCTGCAAAACTAATTGTTGCCGATGGTATCTTCAGCATGGAGGGTGACCTGGTTAATTTACCGGAGATCGTAAAAATTGCTGATGAGTTTGGCGCAAACATTATGATGGATGATGCACACAGCTTAGGTGTAATCGGCTTTAATGGTTCCGGGACTGCTTCTCACTTTGGATTAACTGATAAGGTTGATTTGATTATGGGTACTTTCAGTAAGTCATTAGCTTCGCTAGGCGGCTTTATTGCAGGATCTGAAGAAACTATAGAATTTGTGAAACACAGAGCACGCTCATTGATGTTCAGTGCAAGTATGCCACCTTCGGCTGTTGCAAGTGTTATTGCTGCCCTTGATATTATTGAGTCTGAGCCTGAGCGTATAGATCAGCTTTGGGCCAATACAAATTATGCTAAGAAATTACTTTTAGACGCCGGCTTCGATATAGGTCATACTGATAGCCCGATTATTCCGGTTTACATCAGAGATAACGACAAAACTTTCTTGATCACCAATATTTTAAGCAAGAACGGAATATTTGTAAACCCTGTGGTTTCGCCTGCTGTACCATCAGACTCTTCTCTTTTAAGATTCTCGTTAATGGCTACACATACTTTTGCTCAGATAGAGGAAGCTGTTGAAAAAATTGCAGCGGCTGCTAAACAAGTTAAAGTTAATTTATCACAGGTAACTATATGAGAAACATAGTTGCAGTTAGCAATAAAAAGCAATTAGGTCAGTTTATTGATTTCCCTCACGACCTTTATAAAGGGGATTCGAATTATGTTCCAGAGCTCTTTATAGCTCAAAGAGACTTACTTACAACACATCCTTTTCATAAACACTCTTCATTGCAGTGTTTTTTGCTTTTCGAAGGAGACAAAATCATAGGCAGAATTGCCGCTATACTGAACAATAACTATAATATTTTTAACAGTGCAAATGATGGTTTCTTCGGTTTTTTTGACTGCATAAACGATCAGGAGGCTGCTAATTTATTATTTGATACTGCAACCAAATGGTTAAAAGATAAAGGTGTAACAGGCGCTATTATTGGCCCAGTTAACTTCTCTACCAATGAATCTTGTGGTTTATTGATCGAAGGATTCGATTCTCCTCCGGTTGTTATGATGCCTTACAACGCAACCTACTACTCTGCTTTAATGGAGGGCTGGGATTTGAAAAAGAAGGTAGATCTTATTGCCTGGAAATTTAATGGTGATAATTACGACGACCGCTCTGTAAAACTTATGGACAGGTTAGAGGAGCGTTTGAATAGGAATAACATCACCATCCGTAAGATCAACATGAAGAACTTTAAACAGGAAGCGGCCAACCTGCGTGAGGTTTACAATAAAGCATGGGATAAAAATGCTGGCTTTGYACCATTAAATGATGAGGAGTTTGACTATCAGGCTAAAGATCTTAAACTGGTACTTGATCCTGATTTTTGTTTTGTTGCAGAACAAGATGGTAAACTTGTTGGTTTTGGCGCTGCCATTCCGGACATGAACCAGATCCAGATTAAAATTAAAAAAGGAAGGCTCCTTCCTACAGGTATATTTAAATTATTATTTGGTAAGAAAAACGTTAAAGGAATAAGAATTTTACTTCTGGGCGTTGTTGATGGTTATCGTAAAATGGGCATCGAAGCTTGTATTTATGGTAGTATCATTAAATCTTACAAAGCTAAAAAGTTCGAATACGCTGAGGCGGGATGGACATTAGAGCATAACGATCTTGTTAATAATGCAATTATTGCCATCAAAGGCGATCCTTATAAAAAATACAGGATCTACGAGAAAGCCATATGAGTAAAAGGGTATTAATTACCGGTGCTACAGGTTTTGTGGGTTATCATCTTATTGAGAAAGCAATACAGTCTGGCTTAGAGGTTTATGCTGCTGTTCGCAAAAGCAGTAATAAAAGTCACCTGAGTGTATTTGACATTAAGTATATTGACCTGGACTATAGCTCTGTAGATAATTTAAGATCTCAGCTCGAAGAACATCAGTTCAACTATATTATTCATGCTGCCGGTATTACCAAAGCTAAAACAAAAGCGGAATACAATAAGATAAATGCTGAGTTTACCGAGTACCTTGCTGTTGCCGCAATTACTGCCAGTATCAGACTAGAAAAGTTTGTTTTTGTGAGTAGTCTGGCTGCTTTGGGTCCGTTGGTTGATCTTAGTAAGGAAATTAAAGAGGATACTCCTGCCCATCCGGTAACTAATTATGGAACAAGTAAATTACTTGCCGAAAAATACTTATCTGAAATTCCGGGTCTGCCGCTGATCACCATTCGCCCCACAGCGGTGTATGGCCCTCGTGAAAAGGATATTTTTATTCTATTTAAAAGTATAAGCAGAGGTCTGGAACCTCACATAGGCAGTTTTAAACAGCAGCTGAGCTTCATTTATGTAAAAGACCTTGCTGATGTTATTGTAAATTCTCTTTTTGTTAAGATTAATGGAAAGCAATACAATATTTCGGACGGCAATGTTTACGATCGTTATGCGCTTGCTGAACTGGTTAAAAAGACACTAAAGCAAAGAACTTTTAAGTTCCATTTACCCGTACCTGTTGTTGGAGCTATGGCTTCATTTATGGATTTCATTTATTTAAACAGTAAGAATACGCCTACCTTAAATAAAGAAAAGATGGCAGAGCTTACTGCTATTAACTGGGCTTGCAATATTGACAGCGCAAAGCAGGATCTTGGCTATGCACCTAAGTTTAATCTTGAAAAGGGATTAATTGATACAGTTAAGTGGTACAAAGCCAATAACTGGTTATAGTTTATTGGTTCTCCATTTGTTTAATGATCTTGTTTACTTCTATTTCTGTTGCCCTTAGTTTGGTTTGGCAAAACTCAATCAGTTCCGATGCACGCTTAACCTTATCAGCAAGTACATCTACTGAAACAGATTCATTCTCTATTTCCTGTGCAATCTCAGTTAGCTCCTTATAGGCAGCCTCATATGTTAAATTCGTTCCCATTGTATCTGGATTTAGATTTTACTGTTGTCTTTATTTCTGTTGTAGCCAATCTGACTGTTAACTCCTGACCGGCTTCTACCCCATCTGCATTGCTTACAATCTTCCCGTCTATTTTTATAATCGCAAAGCCTTTATTGAGGATACTTTGCGGACTCATCAATTTTACCAGCGACTGAAAGTGGCCTATATAACCTCTTTTATTAGCAAAATACATTCTGCTGTATGATTGCAGGTTGCTGTTTAGGTTACTGAGGTCCTTACGCCTGTTTGAGATGATTATTTTAGGGTTGGTGAGTATCAGGCCTGATAAATTTAAAATACTTCTGTGATGCTCATGCAACAGGTTTCTTGTGGTGTTTATGGTAATCTGATTCAGATGATTAAGCCTGTCTTTATGATGATTGATCATTTGATATGTTTTAATCAGCATCATTTTCTGAATGCTCAATACCGATTCCTCAAATGCCCTGTTATGCGCAATTATTAACTCAGCTGCTTTGGTTGGTGTTTTGGTTGAAGTATGTGCCATAAGATCGGCAATGGTTTCATTCTTCTGGTGCCCTATTCCTGTAATTACCGGAATGGGAAATTTAGCGATTGCCCTGCTCAGGTCGTAATTATCAAATATGAGAAAATCGGTTTGCGAACCACCGCCTCTAATGATAACCACTGCGTCATATGCTTTGGCAGATTGATATACTTCTATGATCTTGTTAAGAATCTGTTTGGCATTTACATCACCCTGCACTAGGGTAAAATAGTTATCAATTATAAAATTGTACCCAAATGAGTTATTTTCAAGCGTATGCTTAAAATCCATATAACCCGCAGATGTATCTGAGGAAATAACGGCAATATGTTGTAATACTTTATTTAATTGCAGGCCACTGTTTTTAGTAAAGTACTGCTCTCCCCTTTTTTGAATGAATTCGGGATTTTCCCTGACCAGCCTTTCTAGCGTATCTTTTCGTTGCTGTTCAAATAGGCCGAGGGTAAAGTTGGTATCTATATCTATCAGATTTAGCTGCAGGCCAAAAGCGGGGTTATATTGAACGGTAACCTGTACCAAAACATTAATATCGTTTTTAAACTTCTGTCCGGTTGCCTGTTCAAAGTTGGCAATGTTTACAGAGGCGTTTCCCCAGGCCCTTCCGGCAATTTTAGCGAGAATCCTGTTAGATGATTTTTCTTTCTCTACCAGTTCAAAATAATGGTAATTGCTTTGTGGCTTGTAGGTATAATTGGTAACATCGGCAATTACCCAAAAGGTTCTTTGTCCGAATACCCCATCTATTGCCTGCTGGATTTGACCGGTAAGCTCAGAGAGTTTTATGGAAGCAGGATTAGATGGATACAAGGGAACTGCCATTTTCATCTACATTAAGGATATGCTTTGCACCGCATTTGAGTGCAAAGTTATTGATTTGATGACCCACAGGGAAATCAAAACATACAGGGTAATCATATTCCTTTATTTTCTCTGTTACGATCTCGTAAACTGTCCTGCCAAATTCTTCGCCCGGAGTTTCTTCTTTTAAGCTAAAGCCTCCTATAATTAATCCTTTAAGCTTATCTAGTTTTCCGCTGCGTTTTAGGTTCCAAAACATTCTGTCGATACTGTACAGTTCTTCATGGGTGTCCTCCACAAATAAGATGGCATCATCAGTTTTAAGATCGGAATTGCTTCCCGCAAGGGTTTCAATGAGGCTAAGGTTGCCCCCTACTAAAACACCTTCTATTTTACCCGGCCGGTTATAACTTACCGGTGGCGCAGTGTATTTAACATCCTCGCCGGTTAGTACCTGTCTTATCGAGAGAATTGTTTCTATTTGAATGGGTTTTGCCAGCAGCCAATCGTTTGGAAAGCTGTTGCACATTTTAGAATGTATGGTTGCAATACCATAATTGCTATGAATATGTGTATGAAGAACCGTGATATCGCTAAAGCCTATTATCCATTTTGGATTGGCTTTGAACTTTGTAAAATCCAGCTTATCAATTATCCGTACCAGTCCGTAGCCCCCTCTGGCACACATAATTGCTTTGATATTAGGATCATCTAACATCCGCTGCAAATCTGCTGCTCTTTCCTGATCGGTACCTCCAAGTGAAAAGTCTTTTGCTCCTATCGTTTTCCCGGTTTCGACCTTAAAGCCCCAGCCTTGCATCAATTGTACGGATGGCTGGATGTCTAATAAAGAGATGTAGCTGGCCGGACTTGTTATTGCTATGGTATCGCCCGGCTTAAGGTACGGTGGTATTTTTGATTTAGCMAACTCTGAGGTTATCACTTTATTTACCGCCTCAGTATTACTCCATACCTTTGACGTTGAAGCAGATACTCCGGCTGTGACAACAAAGGAAAGAAAATGTTTACGGTTCATTTTGGGTGGCTTTTTCTATATACAATTATAAGGCTAATTGCTGAAATCTGGAGGCATTCTTCGCAATCGTTTTCGTAATATTTCAATATCAAAATGCATTTTTCTGGGGAATTTCAATTCCAAGAGCGGTATATTAGTTAACCAAATATGTTTAAAATCTGGACAATCTGAA
>NZ_JBFTNT010000191.1:0-8335 GCF_056397585.1 Pedobacter sp. 05L430
GGGTATCTGATAATAAAGGCTGGCATCCTTGTGCATATTTCCCCAGGTAAAGCCGGGAAATACTAGTGGCACATAATCAACCTTATTAGCCTTGCACCATTGGATGTCATCATAAGTTATCCGTTCATTGTAATTTCCGGAGCCGAATCTTCCCACAGCCCATGGCATAACTATGTCTGCTTTTTTTATCAATGCATGCAACAGAGGCGATTTTTCTGTATCATCACCCAGTGTTCTCCAGTAAAAGGGAACTCCAAGCATAACAGCTACTTTATTATCTGGCCCTTTCAGTTTTTCTACTAGTGTGGTTACATCAGAAATGGTATATTTTCTGTTGTCATTAAAACCTACACCCCATATAGTTACCAATGGCCTGCCGTTGTGATATAAATAGGTGGGGTTCTCTTTACTGTCAAAAAGTTTAAAAAGGCTTTGTAATTCATTCCAGTCCTGCTCCAGATAAGCAACATCAGCGCTTGAACAGCCGCTCAGGTCATACATTACACTAATTGCCCYGCCATATTTCTTAGCCGCTTTTAGTGCATTGGCCAACACCTTATTGAAGTGTCTTTTTCCGGATGCATTTGAAGATTTAATCTCACCTACAAAGCGTTGCATGTGCACACCGTCGATGCCGTAATCCTTCATCCATTTGAAATGAAGATCAACACTTTCTTCATCGTAAGGACTGTATAAGTAAGCGTCAGAGCCATTTGCAAATTTAAAAGGCGACTTATACTTTTTGGTATATTCAGTAATATCCGGCCAGAAATCTACATTGGTATTTCCGGGGAAGAAACCGCCATTGCCTTGATAGTGGTACCAGCCGCGCTGTGAACCATCTCCCTCGGCAGCAAACCAACCCTGATAACCAGCCATTACCAAGCCAGTATAAGATTTGTAAACTACCCCAGTCATGTCATACACTTTGTCCTGAGTAGCCGGTGGCTTTACTTCCGGATCGGGATCTTTTACGCCATTGCTTTTAGAACACGATGCCAGAAAAGCGATGGTTGCAAAAGAGAAAAACAATATCCTAAACTTCTTCATAAGTATAATTTGTTAGGTTCAATTAATTTGCTGGTACGTCTATTTCTATAATTTCAGAGAAATTGGAGCTCTTGAAACTATCGTTTAAACGAACTCCTACTCTTACAAAGAACTTTCTGCCTGGCAACATATCAGGGATATCGATAGTAACAGACTTATCTGCATCAGTCATATCGGCCCATTCTTTATTAATCGCCTTCTTATAGATGTCAGAAAAATCTCTGATGGATGCACCTGCACCTACAAGTTTGGTATTGTTAACATATGGCTGAGTTTCTATAATCGTTGGTAAACCCGCGCCAATAGGCGCCTCCATTGTATATTTTAATGTTAACGTTTTGCCATTCAGCACCGCAGTGAAATTCTTGATGAGAATATATGGGGTAACGGTAAAATCGTGCTTTGTACCCTTATTAATATCAACTGTAAGGGTATCATAAAGTGGCCAGAAAGCACCGCCCTTAGGTATTACTTTGTAAGTTCCTTTAAAGAGTTTTGAATCTTTAAACGTACCATCGAATTTGCTTGGTATCTCCTGCGGAGATGGTGTAGCACTCCAGCTGATCTGCTCCAGTCTTATTTGGCTGCTGCCTTGCGATGTAAGCAAATTGCCACCTTCTGAGGAAATAAGGTTTCCTTCGAATGAAGCATTAGGACCATCATAGTTGTCTATTTTTGTACATGCAGAACTTGCCAGTATAGTTGTGCCCAACAATATTCTACTAATCAGTTTTTTCATATCTTATAATTTTATATTCTTAGTAATTAGGATTATTAGGGTATAGATTAGGGTTTTTACCAAGTTCACCCCCAGGTATTGGTTCGTAGTAGAATTTTTTGTCGAAATTGTAATTACGCTGGAACAATTCAGGTTCCGACAAAAAGATGTATTTGTTTTCGTTAAATACATAATAAGGCATAAGACCCTTAAATCTGGCATTGTTTAAAACCACATCTGCAATCCTCCATCTTTTTAAATCCCAGTAGTATTGATTTTCAAAAGCCAGTTCCATTCCTCTTTCGTTACGGATCTTATCTATATCAATTGAAGTATATGGGGTTGCACCAGCTCTATTTCTGATCATATTGATCACTGTTAGCGCATCACCGGCATTGCCAAGTTCCATAGCTGCTTCGGCTCTGTTTAATAGTATTTCAGCGTAACGAAGATCAATCCATGGCTGCTCACTTCTGTTTAGGTCAACAGTTGAAATTGGTTTTGCAGCATCAATGTATTTTCTTACATAAAAACCTGTACGGGTTAGCTCATCGCCACCGGTCCATGGTCCTGTAAAACCAATAATCATTCTTCCCTGGTATAAAGTTTTGGTATCTCCTGATAGTATGTAGCTGCGTGAGTTAGCAGGCTTTGCAACTTCTGCGGCTGCTGTGCCGCTAAATGAAGGATAAATACCCCTTTGCATATCAAATGTGAGGCCTCTTAAAGTTGCTCCCGGGAAATATACCGTGGCCAGCAATCTTGGTTCAAGTCCCTGCATTAATTCTGCACGATCATTGAAACGTTTCGGTGTTCCATCTGAGTTGGTTACCGGCAAGTTGCCCCAGCGTTGTACCAAATCAAGGGTAGGGTATGATCTGGTAAGTGCATTAGCAGTCATGTAGCGAGGAGACATGGTAGCGTCCCAGCTGTGTGCAGTACCAGAGATAATTGAATACTGTTTAACAAAGATGTTTTCAGGACTTTCGCTTTTCAGGAAAAGGTCAACATAGTTCTGTACTTTATCTGAGTTTTTCTCATATAGTGAATAGTGTCCTTCAAGTAGTTTGGCAGCATCATATGCCTTTGTGAAATATCCATTGGCTTTGTCTGCAGGTATGCCTGCAAATCCTTCGGCTCTGGCCTGGCCATCAACAAAGTTTGCAGATCCATATTTGGCTATGGTACCTGCAYACAACATTGCTCTCGATTTTAATGCAGCAGCTGCATATTTATTAGCTCTGCCTAACTCATTGGTTTCATTCATCATCTGATAACCCAGATCAAGCTCTGCACCAATGAAATCCCATGTTGCTTCTTCTTTATCACGGTGTACCTGTAATTCTGAAAGTGGTGCGCCCGGGTCTTGCACTGTAGTTACAATTGGGACACCGCCATAACGTTTGGCCAGTCCGAAATAATAGTATGCCCTTAAAAAGTGCGCCTCGCCCAATAATGCATCTACATTGGACTGTCCAAGCTTATCCGCATGTTTTGGTAACTCTTCAATCAGAATATTAACGTTTCTGATATCACCGTATGGCCAGTAGCCAAAACCGCCCCCTATATCCATACCACCAAAAGGCCCAACTTCTTCGCCCGTAACTGAGGCTGAGTTAAAGAAGTTCTCCCAATCGTTACCACCCGTTTTGAAACCCTGATCGGGTCTGTACTTAAAATCTTCAATGGGTAAACCTCTGTAAATCGTTGCCAAAAAGGATTTTACGCCGGCCTCACTACCAAATATGATGTCTGGTGTAAAAATATTAGTAGGTGGAATATCTAGCTTTTGGCAAGAGGTTACAAGTGCCCCCATGCTTATAGATATTGCTATAATTAGTTTATGTATACTTTTCATATTTCAATAAGATTAAAAGGTGATGTTAGCTCCCAGATTAAAAGTTCTGTTCATAGGATACGTATATCCCCCCAAGGCTATTGAGAAAGGATCGCCCGGATTGATATCCCTATCATTTGGCTTAGGGCCTTGATGTTCAGGGTCATAGTTTTTTAGTCCTGTAAAAGTTGCCAGATTGTAACTGTTTACATACACCCTTAACTTTTTAACACCTATTTTCTGTAATGCTGCTGCCGGAATGGTGTATCCAAGCTCAAGCGTTTTCACACGTAAATAACTTGCGTTTTGCACAGCTTTTGTTCCTACTGCCTTTGGAGATCCCATAGCAGGATAAAACCCCGGGGTCCACTGTGTATTAGGATCATAAATATTAGCATTCGGGTCTATAGTATGCCAGCTGTCCAGAAAGCGAGTTAATGAACTTCTTTCGAAGGCAAGCGGCTCTGCAAACAACTCATCATACTGCACATAAACACCTGCTGCTCCCTGTAAAAGTACATTTACGTCGAAACCTTTATAAGCTACGCCTATACTCATACCATAATTCACCAATGGGATATCATTGGTAGCAATAGGATGATCATCCTTATCATTGATCTCACCATCTTCATTCCAGTCCTGATAGTAGTAATCTCCAGGTATTACCCCATTATTACCGCCTCCCATATTCACACCATAGTTGTATATCTGCTGATAGTTGGTAAACTGGCCGGCATATTCAGGTCCCCACCAAATGTTTTGATACCTGTTTACCTGTCCGTTCTTCCAGTTTTCACGTTCATTACCGGCYCTGCCTTGAAGAATGTTTAACCATTGGGCACGTGTTGTACCAATGTTACCACTAATGTTTAACCCAACATTACCAATAGTGCTTCTATGTGAAAGGATTAAGTCCATTCCCTGAACCCTGTCGCTATTGATATTTATCTGTGGAACATCTGCACCCACTGTACCTGGTAATGCTACTGCAGGAGTGGCCTCTAACCCGGTTCTGTCACTTCTGAAGACTTCAAAAGTACCATCGAGTTTACCGCCAAGAAAGCTAAAATCAACAGCTATATTCTTTTTGGTGTTAACTGCCCAGCTTAATCCTGGGTTACCAAGTCTTTGTGAGGAGCCGTTAACTGCACTTGATCCAAATATGTAAGAATTTACAGGGTAGTTAAATCCTGAAAGATAATTAAAGGCCCTTCCTCTTTCGTCACCCTGTTTACCATATGAAGCTCTGAATTTTAAGCTGCCCAGAATGTTCTCTGGAATAAGGTTACGGAAAAAGTTCTCTTTCGTTACCACCCAACCCACAGATACTCCAGGGAAAAATCCGAACTGATCATTGGTTCCTGGTTGATATTTATTAGAACCATCTCTACGGAAAATAAACTCTGCCAGATATTTGCCTTTATAATCATAGTTCAACCTGCCTATGATACTTTGAAAAGCAATGTCGTTTAATCCGTTTATGTCCATGCCACCTTGCATCTGGCCGTTTGGTAAACCACCAAATAGATAATCAACTGGGATTTCTGTATCTCTTTGAGCATAAAAATTATCACCTGTTTGATGACTTTGCTCATAAACAAGGGTTGCAGCTATATTATGATCATTAAAAAATGTATTAGCATAGTTTAAAGACAATGAGCTTAAAGTGTTGAACCTGGTGTAGTAGGAGCGACGCACGCGAGAAGGGCTTTGCACCTTGCTTGGTAAATAGGTATCAGTGTCGGCTTTATAAGTATATAAAGTGTACTCTCTTCTTATTTCGTTATTGTCGCTAACATTATAGTCAACATTGTACAATGCTTTTGCATTTAAACCTTTAATGCCGGGTATATCGTATTGTAGATTTAACTGACCAACAAAATTCTTTTGCTTAAATGTTTTTAAACCTACTTTATCTGCCTCGGTAATGATTGCAGGATTCATGTTGTCATCAATAACACTTGGATATAAAGGATTATCATTAGCAAATACCTGCTTTGTTGGAATCTGATTCCATGCATATTTGTAGATTGTCCACAGATCAGTATATGGTTGGTTTTTTTCATCCATCATACCGGAGGCTAATACCTGTGCTTTTAAACCCTTTGTGATGTCTACGGTTACGTTCGAACGAAAATTATATTTATCGTAGTTTAAATCTCCGCTTTTAAATACACCATCCTGCTTTTGATAACCAAGATTGAAGAAATAGCTGATCTTATCGCTACCGCCGTTAACGTTTAAATTGTGCATTAACTGGGGCGCTGTATCTTTAAATGCCAGGTCTATCCAGTTAGTCTCTTTGTAAGTGCCATCAAGCCATGGTTTGATATCATTGTAAGAGAATTTAGGAGGCTGATTACTGATGAAGTTTGCATCAAAATTGTGTTTGTTCTTCTCATTGGTCATCAACATATAATCTACTGCACCTACACCTTCAGGCATTCCTAAAAATGTTTGGAAAGACTGATTAAATGAATAGTTTATATCTACTTTACCGCTTTTGTTGCCTTTTTTTGTAGTTACCAAAATCACACCACCAGCAGCCCTGATACCATATATCGATGCAGCAGCATCTTTCAGTACCGAAACACTTTCTATCTCATTAGGATCCATTCTGCCCAGTGTTGATTGGTCTCCACCAATAACTCCATCAATTACAATTAAAGGATCGCTTTTAAATCCCCTGATGTTTAGGTTATTTGCATAAGAACCAGGTTCAGCAGTTTTTTGCAGGACACGTATGCCCGGTACTTTACCTGTTAACATGTTTACAACACTTTCGTTCTTTGTAACCACCAGTTCTTCTCCTTTTAAAGTAGCAACAGAACCGGTTACAGTAGCTTTTTTCTGGGTACCGTAACCAACCACAATCAGCTCTTCCAGGTTGTTGTTGTCTTGCTTTAGGATGATCTGAAATTCTCTTTTGTTATTTACCTGAATTTCCTGTGGGGCAAATCCTACAGAGGTGAATTGTATATACGAGTCTGGGCCAGGAACATTAAGAGAAAATGTTCCGTCGCTATTTGTTAAGGTGCCATTGTTGGTTCCTTTTACCCTAACACTTACTCCCGGTATGCCAAGGCCTCCGGCAGCGTCTGTTACTTTTCCACTTATTGTAACCGATTGCTGGGCCAGCAAAATGAGTGGAAATAGAAAAAATAGTGTAAGTAGGTATTTTAATTTTTTCATACTGTTTATCTTTTTGGTTTAATTTATTGTTTGATTATTGTCCGATTGAAGCAAAGTTTTGCTTAGGGTAAATGGTGCTTATGGAGGAAGTGATCTGTAGCTGCTCATGGTTATATTTGGTTTATGATTTAAGCAATCGATTGCCGAGTGCTCGTAAAAAATACCGGAAGCGCAAATACCTCCGGTTTAAAAAGTCTTATATTATTTCCGTTCAGGCATCTTTAAAGTAAGTGGCTTTTGGTTTCTCAGCATTTTAGCGGCTTCACCTGTTAACCACAGGTAATGATCTGATGGCTTGCCATCCATATTAATAAATGAGGTAGTGGTACTTACCGGAGGGTTGTCAGATCCTTTAAAAATGGCTGTTCCCTCATTCACCTCATCAAACATGGCCACATATAGCATAGATGCCCCTGCATTAAGTGTGGTGGCTATTTGTTGCCAATAAAATCGACCGCCTTGGCGTGGTATTGAACCAACCGGTTTCACATCATCTGGAAATTCCTGCTTACTTAAATTGTGCCAGCTAAAACCAGGATACACACAAGGCACATAATCGACATTGTTTTCTTTGCACCATTTAATATCATCTATAGTATTGTCGCGCAATCTGTCCATATCATTATGAAGCAGTCCGCTATAACGCTGTACTGTCCATGGTAAAACGATATCACTCTTTTTAATTAATTCATGCAGATATGGGTCGTTAATACAATCGGCATTTAGCATGCGCCAAGAAGTAGGTACACCCAGCATTACAGAACAGTTACCATATACCGGATCATTTTTTAAGAAATCAATCAATTTCTCCAGGCCGATGTTGCGTGTGTTATATGGCCTATCAGGAAAACCAACACCCCATATCGTAACCAAAGGTTTTCCATTATGGTGCAAATATGTTTTCTTACCTGCTTGGTTTGTTACTTTTAACTCATCTACAAGGTATTTCCAGTCTTCAATTATTGCAGAGCAATCTTCACCTGATGCGCTTAACCCCGAGAGATCATACATCACTGCTATAGCCCGTTCATATTTTGAGGCGGCTTCAAAAGCATTTTTTAATATGGTTAATGCGGCTTTATCTTTATGCTTGGCATTGCCGAAAAATCTTTGCATAAATACGCCATCAACGCCGTATTGCTGCATCCATTTAAAATGAAGATCGACAGTGCTTTTATCATGTGAACTGAAAAACTTTGCCGGCTGTCCGCTGCTTAATTTAAAAGGGGTATTATAAGTTACTTCATATTCGCTCACATCGGGCCACATGTCAATGCTGCTTCGTTTTTCATCGCCATAAGCATACCTTTTGGAATCGGTACCATCATCCTCAGCTCTAAACCAGCCTTGGTAACCTGCCATAACCAATCCTTTATAAGTGGGATATAGCGTTTGCTTGCTGTGTTTTGTTTGTCCCTGTGCTTTATAGATGAACAGGCAGGATAGAGATAAAAGGATAATCTTTTTAAAATTCATAAGTGGTTATATTTGGTTGTTTTGCTCTCGAAGAAATGAACGATTGGTGTATCGTTGTAAAT
>NZ_JBFTNT010000192.1:0-8304 GCF_056397585.1 Pedobacter sp. 05L430
GTGCATGTTTAACGCTTGAATATATTACCCGAAATGCTGCCAGATATGGTGGTGCGGTTGCCTTTACCGGTGGATTAATTGGTAAAGAAATAAACATGAGGAACTATAAAGGCGATTTTCAACAAACGCCAATATTGATAACAATAGGCGATCCTGATCCTCATGTTCCGGTAAGGAGAGTTGAGGTAAGCGAGGGTATCATTAAAAAAATGAATGCAAAAATTTCTATGAAGATTTATGCAGGAAGAGTTCACACAATTAGTCAGAAAGAAATCGAATTGGCCAGGCAACTCATCTTTGACGAAGTCTGATCAAAATTTGCTTAATAAAATTAAAATGGCACAAACAATATTACATACCGCTGCAACGCGTACACTTGCAGATCATGGCTGGCTTAAAAGCTATCAGACTTTTAGTTTTGGCATGCAGTATAACCCTGAAAGAATCCAATTTGGCGCCTTAAGAGTGCTTAACGACGATTGGGTTAATGGAGGAAAAGGATTTGGTGAACATCCTCATGACAATATGGAGATTATTTCCATTCCTCTTGAGGGGGCCTTACAACACGAAGACAGCCTTGAAAACGTAGCGGTTATTGAAGCCGGAGAAATTCAGGTAATGAGTGCCGGCACTGGGATTTACCATAAGGAGTTTAATAAAAACAGAAATGAACCGGTAAAGTTTCTTCAGATCTGGTTGTTTCCAAATCAACGCAATGTAACGCCAAGGTATCATCAGGAAAGATATGATACTTTGATGAAACCAAATCAGCTCACCCAAGTCTTATCTCCAGATAAAGATGATCAGGGTGTTTGGATTTATCAGGAAGCCTGGTTTAATATTGGTAAATTTGATAAGGGGATCAAAACAGATTATCATTTTAAAAACAAAGACAATGGCTTATATGTATTTGTAATTAAGGGCGATGTAAAAATTAACGATCAAATCCTGAATGAAAGAGACGGATTCGGCATCTGGGAAACTGAACATGTAACCATTGAAGCAATTAACAATATGGAAGTCCTTTTAATGGAGGTTCCAATGAATTATTAATTATGAAAAAGACCGAGGTTTTGGTGGTTTGTACCCATCAGGAAATTCTAAATACAGTTCTGAGGCTTGTAAATTCCAATACTGAAATGAGTGCAATAGGTGCAAATACACTGGAACAGGCAATTACAACATTTAGATCAGCAAACTTTGATCTGGTTTTGGTGGGGGCAGGATTAGAAAAGGCTGAAGAAACTGAGCTAGAGCATGTGATCAGAAAAGTAAATCGCAAAATTCCTATTGTATTTCATTACGGTGGCGGAAGCGGTTTGTTGTTTACCGAAATCTATGAGGCTTTAAAATAAAAAGAGCCGTTACAATGTAACAGCTCTTTATTTAATTTGTGTGTTTTATTTATCCAATTGGTAAAGCTTTATAGATCTGAGTCTGAAATACTGATCGTTATCTATAAATGTCGCTACGAAACCTACAGTAACAGGAGACTCAGTAGGTACGGTAAATGCTGTAGTGAACTTTCTTGGTGCTCCGGAATCTGGATTTCCGCTTGATTTTGTATAGCCCAAAACAATAGGATTACTTTCAACTTTATCAACGTCAGGTATTTCTCCTCCCTTTGCAATTACAGTATAAAACAAATTCTTCCATTGGTATCCTACAAAATCCAGCGTATAATAATATTGGCCTGCCGGAAGTGGTTTTAGCGTTGTCTGCTGAATTTTTCCGTTAATGATATCCGGTTCACCACCCCATGACTCCATCGACATACTATTTCCATCCCATTCGTCCCAGCCACCCATACCACCATCGCGTTGTAATACCGCAGCATTTACTCTCCAATCCGCTACAATACCCCATCTACTTCCAAACCTGGCCGATGGAACAAATTTAGGACCAACATTCAGCAAATAATCTAAAGTGATATCTTTTACTGTTCCATTACCTGTTACCAATTTAGAAACAGTAAATACAGATCCTTTTTCAGTCGTCACCTTTAACTTGGCGGTATATAAATTACCGGCCCCATACTCTTTAATTGGAGTTGCCTCTTCAGAAACAGCTGATCCATCTCCGAAATCCCACGAAAAACTCTTCACGGTAACTTTCGAAGACTTAACACTAAATTTCACCTTGTTACTACCCTGACTTGCAGCAATAAAATTTACAGCACTGTCCGGTATAATTTTAATAAGGACCACTTTTTTTGCAGTAGACCCATCCTCCGCTATTGCTGTTAAGTTGACTTCAAAGGTACCAGCACTAGCGAATATATGTTTTGGAGTAGTTTCATAAGAAACACTATCGTCACCAAAACGCCATTCAAGCTTTTTATATTCCTTGGAGTTATTCTTAAAGTCAAAGGTAAACGGATCATCTCCCGGAACAGCCTCAAAATCCACAAATGGTCTTTTCTGTTCAGCTGGTTCAACTTCAATGTCCTTACTTTTAGAACAGGAAGCGAAAATAACTATGCTTAATAGCAAAATAAAAAGTTTGTTCATACTATTTAAAGTTTGGTATATTTTTTAAACAACAACGATGATTAAATTTTAGCCATCGCTGCTGTTGATTGGTTTATTTTTATGTATTTACAAAATAATTATTTCTTTCTGGTAAATATCCATCCCCTCACATCATAAGCACCCACATTCATATAGAATTTCATGATATGTCTTCCTTTCGTAAGCTGAACTGTTGTTCTGTTTGGTTGCTGATCTCCGTAACTACCAGGTGTTTTGGCAGATGCTAGTATCCCTGTAATATTTACATCATCAAAGAATACACTGTACCTTCCATTATCTCCTGGCGCACCGATTAGGGAGTTCAACTCATACTCTCCGTTTTCCTCCACATTAACAGTATAGGTCAACCATTCACCATCAGAAGTCCATCCTACTACACTACGTGGAGTATAGTCACCCACATCAACATTATCATTTGGTCGGTAATCACCAACACCATCTTTACCGCCTGTATCGTGGAATGCAATTCCTTCACCGCCAAAATCGTACTGTGCAGCAGGAATCATATCAGAAACAGCACCAATGGCTCCTTTAATAAGGAAAGGAGTCCCATTATAAGGCCTAAAATGATCCGGATCAATAACTACCACTATGCTTTTTTTCGTTTCATCAAGTTKGAATTTAGATGGGTTTCTAAGTAATAGTCCTATTGCAACTTTTTTCTTGGTGTTCTTCAACAATTCTGAAATTCTGGCAGTTAGTTCAAGTTTTGCGCTGTTCTCATTAGGAGCAAACTTAACTTTTGGATTAGTAAGTGCATAGCTACCTGAACTTAATACAACTGTATTTTTAAGCGTTCCGTTATTTATGAGTGCAGTTACTAATGCATCATTCGGTACCACATCCACTGTAAAATCGGAACCTGCAAGTCCTGCAAGAGCAAGATTTAGAGGTATCGTCAAATCTTGCGTGCCAATTGCATAATTTGTTCCATTTGGCACCAAATAAGGAGAGCCAGCCGATGCAAATGAGATATAGTGTACATCTTCAGCGGCAATCGCTTCAGCAGCATTAATAACAACTATAATGGCATTCTTATTGGCCTCAATTGCATTTCCTTTAGATGGAGCTGAAATTTTTATCGCCAGAGCCAATAACTTGCTATGGTTTCTCTCAACAAAACTTCTACTTACCGCCAGATTAAAAGTTGTACTCTTTATCCCATATGCAAAATCAATCACCGGAGGAAAATTAAACGTTTGTTCGGCCAACGCTATTGTTCCAGCAGGTAATGTCCCACTACCAACCAGTGTAGCAATAGTATCTAAATTAGATGTAGCCTGCACATTGAAAGCCGTTCCAGATGCACCGGATAAATTGATCGTTACTGGAATGATTAATTCATCGTTGTTTAATGTAAAATTTTCGCCACTTCCAATATCAATTCTATTTTCCACGCTAAGCTTGACATTAGCAGCAGTTTCCTTAGCGAGCACTCCTGATAGCTTTTCCTTTTCACATGACATCATCAGCATAGCTGTAATTGCCAAAAGGCATAAATGTACAGTAGTAAATATTCTTTTCATATCCTTAAATATATAATGATCTTTAAATAGGTTTTCAGGACTTACTTTATAAAGCCCTGAAAACCTTAAATTAATTTGCAATCCAAACTCTACCGTCCAATGCCCAATTTTCTTGCCTTGGAATATTAAACCAACTTAATATTTGCGTCGGAATGTCAGAGTTTTTTGGAACMAATACACCTAAGTTTGTGTTACTCGGAGAACACATTAAATCTGTGAATTTTTCCCAGCTATAAGCCCCTTCTAATTTAAAATCCGCCTGAAAGGGTCCATTATCTTTAAGTGTTGCTCCCGTTCCATCAACCATAGGCCAGTAACCAGCTAAATAATCATAGGCTGGGTGACTTTGGTCCATAGTAGGGTCACAAGAATACTGTTTAATAACCGTTTCTGAGAGTGCAGTTTTCCATATTTTCAATTCAGCTAGCTGAACGTTAATAACTCCTCTATCGCCATTAACATCACCTCCCACAAATCCAACTGTTAAAGGATCATTGTTGTTGTAGTTTGGAAATCCGGACAACTGTCTGTCATTTGTATGAGGTTTTGCAGGACTTGCCTCAAATCCACCTCCATTATTTGTAATCCCCTTTATTCCATCTGTATACAATCTGATATATCTCCTGCCATCCGCTTTTTTCTCTACGACAAATGTTAAATCATGCCAGGTATCTCCACTAAAGTCAAGACCCCCAACCTCATCACCATTTGAGTTGTCCTGACCTCCTGCTCCAAAAAAGCGCCAGCCATTATAAAACAAGCAAATATTCCATCCCGCCTGACCCCAGCTGCTATTATTCCTTTTACCTAATACCGATGGCCATTCATACCAATAATCTCCTTTTGAAGTATTTTTGGTTTTTCCTTTTTTGATTTTTACCGAAACGGTAAAATCCGCATCAGGGCCAAAATTAAATTCACTATTAGTAGCAGCTCCTTGCACTACACCTTTGATTTTTTCTGGTTCACCTTTAAATCTAATTGCTGTACCGGAATAGCTATTTCCTAAAAATGGTCTCGCAATGAAAGTAGGGTTATACTTGTTGTTATAAATTATAGTAAAGGTGTTGATATTCGTGTTACTAAAAAGAGTTTTATCGTCTTGTTCTACAGGGAGTGTAAATTGCCCCCCTTTATTAGAAGTTACAACAACCAACCAGTTCTCCTTGTAGTACGTAGGTCTTGATTTTAATGAAGCTAAAATTTCACCAACCTGACTATCAAACTTATTAATAGCTGCTTTATATGGCRCAAAAGAATTGTCAAATCCAGAAGCTTTTCCTGCCTTCTCAACACCGCCAAACTGCCCAACAATCAGAGATGCCGTATCAGTTTTCACAAATTCTACCAATCTTGAAGTTACAGCATCGTCGTTTCCACCAAATGACTCTGTAACGTCTGCCCCTTTGGTTAACTTACCCTTAAACACATCAGATGAAGCAAAAGATGCTATACGAAAACCTGGCCTCAACGATTTAATACGTTCAAATATAACCGGATAATTTTCGAGTTTATTACCAGCAAAATCCTCTGATAAAACGTTGTGTTTCTCCTTTTTTACTCCCGTCAGCATATCTGTCCAATTTGTTGCGTCGGTATAATTAGTATTATCACTTAATCCGGTCCAGGTATAAACTGCACTATCAATAAGGGTTCTTAATGTTGGAGTTCCCGCATCTCTAACTGACGTACCGCGTGCACCATCTACAATAAGGTAAAGAACCTTAGGAACTTTATAGGTAACGTTGCCATCATTATCAGGCGCATCTGGTATTACTTTATCAAAATCCTTATTACAGGATGTTGCAAACACCAGCAAGCATAGTGTTAGACTAACAAAATATTTGAATTGATGTTTTTTCATATTCTTTAATTTATAATTCATTTGGTTCATGTCTGGATTATATGTATTAATATAATCAATTTTCTAGTGTTACCCTAATAATATTATTCGTTTCTATGTTATCAAAAACAAAGAATGAACCCCCAATTAATAACGCTCTCTTATTATCTGCAGATTTCGTTTCAAAGACATTATTTATTCTACCTAACAGGTTACCTACATTATTATATCCTTCTGCAATTTCCCCCTTGTCAGTTGTAATAAGAAAGCCTTGTCTGTTCACCCCATCGTAAGTTTTAAAATACCCCCCTATTAAGCATAAACCATCACTAAGCTGTTTGGTGAAATTAGGATACCCCCCAACAAACTTTTTAGGAACAAACGATTGATCAACCGAACCGTCATAATTCAGCATAACCAAACTTTCTGATGCAACCCCATTAAATTTCTTAAATGTTCCGCATAACAGATACTTCTTGGTCGTCTCATTATAACTCGCGTAGTTTACGATAAAATCAGCTCCTGCTCCTCCTGGATTGAATGTTGCATCTATTGTTCCATCTGTGTTTAAACGGGTAACGTATCCTGCCGAAGCATCGTCAAATTTGGTGAAATTGCCATAAACCAAAATCTTTMCGTCGGTGTGCATCAATGTACTGATATACCCATTAGATCCCGGTAAACTCTTACCTTTAGCTCCCCCATAACCGGTCGCATTAGGATCGAATCTCCATGTTTTATCTAAAGTTCCATTTGGGTTAAAACGTACCAGTTGGCGCACGTCAACAGTATCAATAACTGTACTATCTTTTAACTGTCTGCTTGGTTGATCATAACGGCGAGACAGATAATACTTGAAGTTTCCCGATGCTATAATCTTATTATTAAATGCATATATTTCTGTAATAGCTGCATCCGTTCCACCATTAAATGTTGGAACATATATCAGTTTTTTTGTATAAGTCTCAACCAACATGGTGTCAACAGTTCCCTGGTTACTTACCCTGGTTATGTTATTAATGCCCCCTCTCTGTGCATAGCCGCTAAAAGCACCCCCAAGATACCATTGGCTATTTACAACGGCCATGCCGTAAAGGTCACCATTTGCAGCGCCTCCGCTCAGCAATGAACGATCCCAGGTTCCATCCGGAAAAATCCTTACAATACGGTTAATTGGCTTCACTATCCCCTTATTATCATAGTTCGTAAAACCACCCAACAACAATAAATTACCTCCCGCTACCTGATAAAACTTACTAATAAAACCATTTGTACCGGCTACTACTTTAAAGGTAGGGTCCTTTTTAACAAATCCGGTAACTGTAAAGTTCGGTCCAAAAACCAGCTGTCCATCAATAACAAAAGACGTAACTCCCGAACTGGCTCTTCCAGGCACTTTCGCTTTGATTCCGGTTTCAGTGATCTCCGTAATCTCTGCCTTTTCACCATTAAACAGAAACTGAATCTTATCTTTATGAGGCACTAAACCTGTCGCTTTAAAGGTAATTACAGTTCCTGCCATTCCAACTGCGGGAACAGGTATTTGCTGGCGATCAATCTTAATTCCCAAAGGTGCTATACCACCCTGATACGGATCTTCAAATGAAGTTTCCTTTTCTTTACAGCCACTTAACAATGCTGTTACAAGGATCATTGACAGACTTATATATTTAAAAAATTTCATATGCTTATCTTAAATTATTTCTATTAATATTTTAACTATTATAAATCTATCTGCTAAACATTACGTCATTATAAAAGTCAGCATTAAACCCAAATATATTTGCAGTAAAGTCATTCGGAGCTTCTCCTATTGGAGTACCTACACTAACAGCCAGTACATGTACAACACCATTACTTGGTTGTATATCCGATGATGCAACTGCCGCAGTCGCAAAATTATTAGGGTTTGATGGATCCCATAAATAAGAAATAGTTAATTGGCGGTATCCAACATACTTAACTCCATTTACGGAATTATATACAACACCGATGTTTGCAATATCTCTATCGTATGTGTAATAGTATGATCCCGGAAACAATTCCCTCAAATTAAAATCAACCTGAGGATAATCTTTTAACCTATATGAACCTTTAAAAATGTATCTTCCTAAAAATTTCCTCCATATTTCAGGCTGTACATCAGAAAGGGTTTTCAAAGTATCTCTTCCCGTATCGAACAACAATTGATTTAATCCACCCTGCAATTCGCGAATGGGGGTATTTACCAAACCAATAGTGCGTCTGATCACCTCATCTGTTGGAGCAAAGAAAGTGATGTTTTCATTTTTGAAAACATCTTCCATACCTGCCAGCTTAACAATTTGAGCGATAGTGTCAAATTTGTTGTTCGACYCCAAATACTGCATTATATTCCCATTAAAAACCGGGTTGGCTTTACCAC
>NZ_JBFTNT010000193.1:0-10321 GCF_056397585.1 Pedobacter sp. 05L430
ATGGGTCATTAGCCCTAATTTCTATTTGAGTTCCTGATGAAAGGGAGGCAGAAGTCTAAATCGAGACATGAGTCCAAACTCTGACGAAAGGATAGTTTACTTCTGCTTCCTTCTCATTCTAAAAATAATCAAAACAAATCTAAAGGACGATGGGAGAACCGAGCTCTTCAGCGCAGCTAAATCTCTTGGTTATGAAGCGGTAGCAAGTGATTTGCATGAGCAAGAGATCCCTCGGTTCCCCGGGATGACGGGTTAGGGTTGCTGGCACCAGGCAAATCCTTGCGATAATTTGATTGCAGGGATTTTTATTTTTTACTAAGGGCAACTTGCTCAAACGGGATCCTGAAACAAGTTCAGGATGACGACCGATCAGGAGGGGATGACGAGCGATCGGGTAGTGATGATGACGTGGCTATTCCATAATTTTATCTGCAAGTTTTGCTGCAAAATCATCCATATTGACTGTTCCGGTATTGCTTAGAATGATGATTGTTGAGTCATCTTCCAGGATATGAAAAAGCATTGCCTGAGCACCCATAATGCTGCCCGGTCTTTTAATAATGGTATACATCTTATTGTTGATCTTATAATCAAGATAGACCCATACACCCAGGCCATACTCGCCCAGGCCGGAGCTGAACATCTGTTTCAATGTTTCAGGTTTCAGGAGCTTTCCACCGAACAAAGCATTTGAAAACTTAAGGATATCATCCACTGTGGAGTACATTGCTCCGGAAGCATACCAGTTTTCGATATACGCGGGAAGGTCTGGTACCAGTTTTTTGATGTCATTCCTATAGAAATAAGTATTTGCCAGACCGTTTATAATTGTGTTCTGAGTCAGCATTCCGGAATTGGTTAAGCTTAGTGGAACCAGTATTTTTTCCCGTAAAACTTTCTCAAAACTTTTGCCACTCAACTTCTCGATGATTTTTCCCAGGATAATAAAATCAGCATTGTTGTAGTCAAATTCTTTGCCCGGTTCTTTTACCAGTTCCATACTGCAAAATTTCTCGAGCATCTGGTCGGAGGTATTTGGTAACTGATATTGAGGGAGCCCGTTCTTTAGTACTCCCTCGAGCGATGACCCGTTTTCATCCATATTACGCATGCCCGATGTCATGTTGAGTAGTTGCCTTATGGTTACTTTGTTTCCGCCGGCGCCTTTGTATTCAGGTAGATATGTGATGATCGGCTTTTCTAGGTCTATGTTTCCCTGCTCTACCAGTTGCAAAATGAGTACGGAGGTGAAAGCCTTTGTGATTGAAGCGACTTTATATCTGGTTTCAGGTTTATTCAGAATGTTTAAGGAAAAGTCGGCCAGACCAAAACTTTTTTTATATACGGGATGCGATTTTTTGGCAATCAGAATTGTTCCGTTGAAGTTGCTCTTTTTAACATAGGCATCGATAAAAGCCGCAGTCTTGTCGGGTTGTGCGAAAGCGATTGCGACTGTGAAGAGCAATAAGATGGTGAATGGTCCTCTCATGGTGTAAGTATTTGTATAATAGGACCTAATGAGAGAGAGAATGGTTGCATAAGAGGATTGATCACATCCCAAGCGCTCCAAAATACCTAAAGATTTCTTATTTATCGAGAAAGCTTTCCATCATTGGAATAACATAGTCTTCTTCTTTGGAATTGGATTTTAGGGTTGTTATTTCACCGATGTACTCACCATGTACGCCTGGTATTATGGCTAGTTTTGAGTCGGCAATCTGTCTGCTCATTTCTATAGCGTGCTCGGGTTTTATAACATCTTTATCGCCTATTATGATTAGCGTTTTGGCTTTAATGGATTTGATCTGTTCGTCTGGTATGTCTTTAAAATTTACCATGCGCTTTGCGTCTCTGTCGTGCATTATTTGAAGGCCTTTTGGATCAGGTGTTACAGCCAGATAAGCATCTTTTAGCTCCTGGGGCATATTTGTTAAGTTCGCTTGTTTCATGAAATCCCAAAATTGTGGAGGCATTCCATTTCGTTTAGAAAGTGCAGAGCCGAGAACGATTTTATCTACAATTTGAGGGTGGCGAATGGCTATTTGTATAGTGGTTGTGCCTCCGTTACTGAAACCAAAGAAGTCGGCCTTGTCAATTTTCAAATTCTTTAAAAGGGTTGCAACGTCGTCTGCGTCTTGTTCAAAGGTTGCATCTTTACCTCTGTCACTGGTTCTTCCGTGAGCCTGCAGTTCAACAGCAATAATCTTTCTGTGTTTAGCAAGCATCGGAATAACTCTTCCAAATGTTGTTTGAATGGTAGAGCCGCCACCGTGAAGTAAAACAAGGGGTTTGCCGTCTCCATAAATTTCGTAGTACATTTTAATCCCGTTGACTTCTGAGTAGCCGTGAGTTTTGGTTTGTTCCGGGCGGTTTGTATTGTTACAGGATGATAGTATCAGAGCTGTTAAAACAAGATGTGCGATTGTTCTTTTCATTGAGCGTCATCAGTTAGCAAAAGGTTTGCGCTACCAATATTTTCTATGAGGCGGGTTAATTTTGTTGTGCCGGGTATGGGAACGATCCAGGGTTTTTGAGCCAAGAGCCAGGCTAATGCTATTTGTGCAGATGTAGCGTTGTTGTCTTTTGCAATAGAAATAAGTAAATCGACTAATGCCTGATTGGCTTCTCTGTTTTCTTTGCTGAAGCGAGGTGCCATGCTTCTGCCGTCGGTTTTATCAAATTCTGTGTCGGGGTTTATTGTGCCGGTAAGAAATCCTTTGCCCAATGGACTGAACGGTACAAAGCCAATACCCAATTCTTCTAAAGTTGGTATTATTTCTTTTTCGGGGTCGCGGTAAAACATGGAATATTCGCTTTGCAATGCTGTAACAGGCTGAACTGCGTGTGCTTTACGGATTGTTTCTGCATTTGCCTCGGATAAACCGAAGTGCTTTACTTTACCTTCCTGGATTAAGTCTTTTACTGTGCCTGCAACCTCTTCAATAGGTACATTGGGATCAACTCTGTGTTGGTAGAACAGATCAATATAATCGGTTTTGAACCGCTGCAAAGAGGCTTCGGCAACGGCTCTAATGTTTTCAGGGCGACTGTCCATTCCCAACATTGTTTTACCTTCCCTGAAGCCAAATTTTGTTGCAATGACTACTTGCTTGCGAAACGAAGAAAGGGCCTGACCCAGTAATTCTTCATTGTCGCCATAAGCTTGGGCTGTATCAAAAAAAGTAATGCCTTCTTCAAATGCGGAACGTAATAATTTAACGACTTCGCCTTTTCCAGGTGCATCGGGAAAGCTTAATCCCATACAGCCAAAACCTAATGCAGATACTTCTAATCCGCTATTTCCTAATTTTCTTGTTTTCATTTTTTATTGCTTTTGAAACTACTGTAGCAAAGTTGGTTCAATAAAAAATGGAATCATTTGCCATTTGGCAAAAAGTGATTTAGCGAATGTTTTTTCTTATTCTGCTCAATGAAGATTGGGTGATGCCCAGATAAGAAGCCACATATGATAGTGGTATACGATTTACCAAGGTTGGGAATTTTTCGAGAAATTCAAGGTAGCGTGTGGCGGCATCCTGCGAGACCAACTGACTTCTTCTTTCTAATTTTTTTCTCAGATATGTTGCCGTTATTTTTTGAATGATGCTATCCCAACCAGCAATGGTTTCGGAAATTTCTTTCCAGTCCTTTTTTGAAAATACAACGAGTTTGGTGTCGGTAACGGCTTGTAAATATTCGGAAGGGGTATAGCTTGTTTCCCCGTCATGGCCGTCCAGAATCAAATGGTTTTCTTCGATAAAGTAGCGAGTATGTTCTTCGCCTTCATTGTTATAATAGAAAACCCGAAGAATGCCGTGCGTAATAAAGCCAATCTTTGTTACCACTTTTCCTGCTTCCCAGAAATGTTCGTCTTTATGAAGTGTTACTTCATACGCTTTGCTTGAAATAAAGTCAATTTGTTGAGTGGTCAAATTGCCGAATTGTAAAACGTATGGTATAAAGCTTTTCATAGGGTAAAGATAAGTTTTTATTAACCTAGGGGAGATGATTAGCTTTTTACGAAATCGCTTATCGTCAGGGTTGTAGTTTTATTATACTTTTCTAGAACCAATAAATCATCATCTCCGGTTAATAATATGTCTGCTTTACCATCATGAGCAAGAGATAATAAAAAAATTGTCTTTTGTATCTCTGCATACTTCCACTTTTGCGGTCACCTCAACAAAGTCGGCATATTCCTGGATGGTCTCTAAGAGTTCCTCAACATCAGAAGCAGGAAAGAAACGGCGAAATTTAGGTCTGCGAGTTACTTCAAGAAATTCTTCCAATAATTCAGCACTAAAAACCAAAACACATTTCTTTGAAAAAAGAATATCGTCGAGTTTTGATTAGTTTTTAGAAATTAAAAAACTAATCCAAAGATTAGTATCTAAGATAACCCGTTGTGGTTTACTTTTCATATCGCTTTGCTCTCACCAACTCGACCTCTTTGGTAATTTCGTCAAGTGAAGGTGCCGATTTAGCTTTGGAACGCAGCTTTTTCAGAATATGAGCAAAACCACTTTTCGACGGACTTTGAACAGAAATAAGATTTAGGTCAGCAAGGTCTTTAATTAATTTTGCTGCCTTCGGATTTAGTATATCAATTGTCATGGTACTCATAGTTCAAAAACAAACATTCTTTACACAAAAGCCAAACCAATTTAATCTACCACTAAATATGGTGACGCCCAATTGGCCAGACACTGTCTGGCCAATTGGGGTAAAACTGATACGGTCGCCGAGATAACGGACTATGAGGTGTTTATTACGAATAACATCTTTTAGTGGCCTACTTTTACATCGTTTAATGGCCTAATTCGTTATGCTGAATTTATTTCAGCATCCCGCATATGCTATTCAAAACCTGCTCAAATGAGATCCTGAAATAAATTTGCTTCGCAGCTTCTTCGAGGTCAGGATGACGAGCGACTGGGAGTTGTTCGAGATGACGGGGAGTAGAGAATTATGCGAGTTCAAGAGATCTCTCTCTGCGTTCCTTAAAAAGAGTAGCTCATTGTGGTTTTGTGGAATGCTTACAAGGAGATTTTGTACAGACCATTGAGGGGAATACAAATGTAGAGGGCAGCAGAGAGGGTGATGGTGTTTACAGGCAATTAAGGCATAAAAGAACGATTGCCAAGTACGCTGATGGGCTGTAGTACAGGTTAGTGGATGCTAAAAAAATGTTTTTTTGGTAATTTAATTTTGAAATATTACTAAAAATATTAGTAAATTTGTCTATTCAATTTTACTGATATGGGCAACAGACCTCAACGAGAACATAAACCGTTATTTGAATATTCAGCTAAATATGAGCAAACGGTTAGAACAATAGATTTGATCAGAAAAATATTTAATAATGCGCTTAAGCAAAGGCTATGGGTGTTTGAGCCATCGGTGAAAAGATGGTTCAGTCCTGAGGAGTTCATGGAAATGTATGAGCGGTATGACAACCTGGATCCGAAATGGATTGCAAAGATTGAAGTGCGTGATCCGATGGAGGGGTTGGAAGCTGCGGATACACAGGTTGAGAGTATACTTGCCAGAAAGGCTATATTGACAAAGAAGATTATAGATTACGAAAGGTCTAAGCAGAAAAAATAGCAGAAAAGAAAAGTATTTTAAGCTGCATAGAATGGGAGTAAGTTTTAATGGCGGGATTACATTTGCTTTTGAGGAGTAAAAAAGTATAGCTTTGACTATACACTTTTTACACTTACATATGAATTTTGATTTTCATGTTCAACAGATTGAAAGTACACACACACTCTTAAACCAAGCTGCAGTTAAAGCTGTAAATATTCATTTGACGCTACGCAACTGGCTTATTGGGTTTTACATCGTTGAATTTGAACAAAAGGGAGAAAATCGATTGGAATATGGAGCTAAGTTGCTTCATCGCTTGTCTGCCAATCTAAACCAAAAGAAGCTTTTGAATATTAATGAACGAGAGCTACGACGATTCAGATCATTTTATCAAATCTATGCTAGTTTAGGGGATATTTTTTCGAAAGAAGCAATTCGGGGGACATGCTTAAAGGAAAACGATATTCCCTTTAAGCAGTTGCCAGATTATCAGGATACAGGAACAGCTCAGGAAAGAGTAAAAGTGATTTTACCTAATAAACCGACTTCCAGATCTTAAATGTGTTCTGATGGTTCCCGTCTATTTGCCTGATGACAAGGCAAAGGTGTTCTTCTCTCTGAGGGAAATATTTGTCAATGATTTGCTGAGTTTGCTGAATTAATTGTCCGAGGTGCTGTTCAAAATCAATGTTTTTAACATCTAAAATAACCTGATTCATTCTTGCTGAAATTGTGCATTCGAAGGTAAATTCTCTTTTGAGCGCTTTTACTACTTTTGACCTCAGTTTTTTCATTGAATTCTGATTTTGGGTTATTAAAAAGGGTTTCCCCATTAATTATTATCAGTCTAAACGTTAGCTGCCTGTAATAATTGTGCAGGAAAATGTCATTATTTTATTCTCCCGTTTTTATTTGGCAACATTCTAAATTAGCAAAAATAGTATAAGCGCCAACCTTTTCTGTATTGTTTTATTGTAACAAATTTGGGTGAAACCCAGAGTCACTTTGAGAGTGATCTGGATCACATAAAACAAGCTTCATTTTAATGGTGATGTAGGTCACACAACTTCTGGGCAAATCCTTCACAACTTTGATGTACAATTAAAAACAAAAGTTATGAAAACTCAAAAATTTGAAATCTTAGCTGCCCAAAGTAATATTGATTGGGTAGGCAAAAAAGTAACCGGCGCACACAATGGTACCATTGGTATTAAAGAAGGTGAAATTATTCTGAACAATGGTAAACTGGAGGGTGGTAAATTCATTATCGATACCGCATCTATCAAAATACTGGATGTTACTGACCCCGGAACGAATGCACAATTTGCCGGGCACCTGGCTTCTGATGATTTCTTTGCAATTGAAAAATATCCTGAAGCAACATTGGAAATTACTTCAGTTTCGGGTAACGATGTTGAAGCTGACCTGACCATTAAAGGTATTACGCACCCGATTAATTTTGATGCAGCGATAGCGGTAAATGGCGACAATTTAAGCGCTACCACCAAGCTGTTAGTTGACCGTAYCAAATACGAAATGAAGTTCCGCTCTGGTAATTTCTTTCAGAATTTGGGAGATACCCTGATCTACAATGATTTTGAATTGTCCATTGATGTAACCGCTAAAGCTGTACAACCAGTGTTAGCTTAAATTATACAGCCATGCCATACATTAAAATTGAACTAACCCGCGAAGGGGTTAGTCGCGAACAAAAACAAGCCCTGATTAAAGGGGTTACAAATCTGATGACTGACGTATTGAATAAAGACCCTCAGCTGACTCATGTGGTGATTCAGGAAATAGAACTTGATGATTGGGGTTTTGCAGGTGAACAGGTATCTGTATTAAGGGAAAAAGGTATTACAGCCGATAAGAAATAAGGAAATGAAAAAGCAAACTATAATAGTTACCGGTGCCTCATCTGGAATCGGTAAGGAAATAGCCCGTCACTTTTTAGAAAATGGCGATAGTGTAGTGATCAATTCATCGACCCCAGAAAAACTGGAGCTGGTTTATCAGGAGCTTGGCGGTGGTGATAACCTGGCCATGGTAGCTGGTAATGTAAAAGATAAAAGTACCGGAGATCAGCTTTTGGCAATAGCGCTTGAGAAATTTGGTGCTGTAGATGTGCTGGTAAACAATGCCGGTATTTATGAGACCAAACCATTTCTGGAAGTGGATGAGGCTTATCTGGACCGTTTTTTAAATACCAATCTGAAGGGTACTTTTTTTACTACGCAGGCGATTATTCCACAAATGTTGAAACAGCAGGGCGGTGTAGTGATCAATATTGGTACCCCGCTGGTAAACCATGCGCTTGGTGGCGGCCCATCAACCGCACCAATGACTTCTAAAGGGGGAATACATGCGCTTACCCTGCAGCTTGCCGCTGAATTTGGTAAACATAACATCAGGGTGAATACCGTTGCCCCGGGCGTGATCCGTACACCTATGCATGGTGATGATGCTGATCAAAGTGCGGGATTGCATTTGCTTAACCGTGTTGGTGAGGTGGATGACATTGCACAAATGGTATATTTAGTTGCCAGAAGCAATTTTATAACTGGCGCGATCATCAATGTGGATGGTGGTATGGCTGCGGGGCATCACCTGAATTAATAGAACCTTTAAAAACTAAAGAAAATGAAAACTACTAAAGAAGATTCACTGGCAATAACCCAGGCACTGGAAGATTATTATTTTAAAGGTATTTATGAAGGTGATACTGATAAGCTGCGGAAGGTTTTAAATCCGGGTACTTTATTATTTGCCGATATAAAAGGGCAGCCTTATTTTAAAAAGCTTGAGGAGTACCTTGATGGGGTGGCCAACAGGCAAAGTCCGAAAGACTCTGGTAAGCCTTTTAAAGGAACGGTGATATCGGTAGAGGTGATCAATACGATTGCTGTGGCCAAGGTGCATGTTAAAATGTACGAGTTCAATTACGATGAGCTACTATCGTTTCATAAGATTGATAACCGCTGGATGCTGGTTAACAAAATGTTTACAGACGTAAGCGAATAGATTTAAATCTTTAACTTTAAAGGGTACAATGAAACATAGCTGATATGCCATCAGAAGCTAAAGAAATCTTAAAAGCCCATATCGATAAATCGGTTGTTCTTAGTGATGAACAGTTTGATTATTTCTTCTCTCATTTTAAAATACTGAGTTTTAAAAAAGGACAAGCCATTATTATGGAGGGCGATGTGGTAGATTGTGAATACTTCGTGATTTCGGGTTGTTTAAAAGCTTTCTTTATCAATGATGACTTGAAAATGTTTATCCTGCAATTTGCCATGCCTACCTGGTGGGCTTCTGATTATAACGCATTATACAACCATACCAAGGCCACCGTGAATGTGGACTGTATTAGCGATGCGGAAGTGCTTTGCCTGAGTAACAGTGACCGGGAAAAGCTGTGTAATGAGATTCATAAGGTAGAGCATTTTTTTAGGTGGCGGACTAACAGGGGCTATGTGGCGGTTCAGAAAAGGTTGTTGTCTTTTATGAATAATGATGTAAGATATAGGTATGAGGAGCTTTTAAAGCTGTATCCGGAGCTTTATAATATGGTCCCTAAGAAGCTGATAGCCGCTTATTTGGGTGTTTCGAGAGAGACACTGAGCCGGTTGTATAATGATTAATAAATTTTAAGATGATGTGGTACGAAACAAGAGCATCGAAAATACTGGGGATTGATTATCCCATTTTACAAGGGCCATTTGGAGGGAATCTTTCTTCTGTAGCGTTGGTGTCAACTGTGTCTAACGCTGGTGGACTAGGAGGCTATGGGGCTTATACATTGAGTCCGCAGGAAATTATTGAGGTAGACCAGCAAATTAAGGCTGCAACGAATAAGCCTTACAATATTAATTTATGGGTTTCTGATACAGACGCCGTGGACGGTACTGTGTCTGATGAGCAGTTTAAACAGGCTCAGACTTTGTTTAAGCCTTATTTTGATGAAGTAGGCATTGCTTTGCCCGAGAAGCCTGCGCCATTTAAATCGCGTTTTGAAAACCAGTTGGAAGTGATTTTGCATCAGAAGCCGCCTGTATTTAGTTTTATGTTTGGTTTGCTGGACGAGGATGTTTTGGAGCAGTGCAGAAGGCTTGGGATTGTTACGGTCGGGGCTGCTACTATTTTGGATGAGGCTATAGCTTTGGAGGCAACTGGGGTTGACCTGATCATTGCCTCTGGTTTTGAGGCGGGCGGGCATCGTCCTTCTTTTTTGGCTTCGGCTGAATCGTCTGTGACTGGAACGTTTGTGTTGCTTCAATTGATTAAAGAAAAGGTGAAAACTCCGGTTATTGCTGCGGGTGGTATTGCTAATGGAAGGGGTGTTGCTGCGGCGCTGGGGCTTGGTGCTGATGCGGCCCAGATTGGCACTGCTTTTCTGGCCACAGAGGAGTCGAATGCTACAGCCGTTCATCGAGAAATGTTGTTTTCGGATAATGCTAAGTATACTACTTTATCAAGGGCTTATACCGGAAGGCTTGGCAGGGGAATAACCAGCAGGCTTGCAAAGGATATGATCCATAAAGAACATGGATTTTTGCCGTTTCCGCTACAGACGCAGTTCATGTCGCACTTAAGAAAAGGTGCGATAGAGCAAGAGAAATGGGATTTGATTTTGTTCTGGGGCGGGCAGATAGCGCCCATATTGAAACACCGGAAAGCAGGGGTGCTAATGCAGTCTATACTGGAGGAGACTACGGCGTATTTTGAT
>NZ_JBFTNT010000194.1:0-8182 GCF_056397585.1 Pedobacter sp. 05L430
TTTCAAATTCTGTTCGTGTATCAGATGCATTTGATTCGTACGCTGTATAGAACCCTACATAAAAGGCATTGCGCTGTACTATTTTTTTTGATAAACCTAAAAACCCACTTTCTATATCCTGCCACTCTACAAGCTCGTACCTTATCCCTAAATCCTCAGATTTCAAATGGATATAAAAAAACGAATCGTATATCTCTTCAATTTCAGTTCGCTTTTTTCTAAGCTCAAAACCAATATACATGTCTTTCTCTACCCAGGCAGATGAAGAAGGCATTTTATTATTGGTAACCAAATTCAACATCTGCTTTAAATATTTGACATTTTCTTCTTTTGCCTTTAAAGGATAGTCCAAAATTCTTTTAGGTTGAGTTTTATAGAGCGCAACAACTACCTCATCAAAGTTCTGCCCCGCGTTTATAATATTCAAATTACTCTTAGCATCGTTCACTACGTCGCGTATATAGGCTAATTGAGTATTTGCAAATTTCTCCGTAATCAGTTTAAAATACTTTTGAGCTTCGTTTTTGTCGTTTAAACCCAGATAGGCATGCGCCATAAAATAATATTTAAAACTCTCCGCTTTTTCGCTTTGCATTTTTTGATAAGCCGGATTGCTAAATAAATCACTTACATAGCTAAGACTTTGATTATGCAAACCTTTAGCCATTAAAAAGTTGAAATACACAATAGCCGTATCCAAAACAATACTTACAATAGTTTTATGCTCATCTCCGCTTTCTTCAAATTTTCGGATGGTTTGCTCGTAAATTTGTTTTGCTTCTTCATATTTTTCCGATTGTCGGTAAGCAGTTATGAGGTAGAACATCACTTGATACCATTTTTCTGCTTCCAGAATATTTTTGTAATAATCGAAATTAGAAAGCACTTCCAGACAGAATTTTTCAAGGTTCAGGTCATTTTCATTTCTCCATGAAATTTCCATTCCATTATCTAAGTTTTCCCAGAATGGCGAAACCTGGTAACCCTGCCAATGTATGTCTGAAGCAAATTTACACTCGTCGTTAAGGTAGCTTTTATGCTGATACCAGGATACTTGTTTAATTACAATACCCAGATTATTGCAAAGCATTGCAAAAGTGTGTGGCTCATTGTTAATAGACAAACCCTTATCACTATTAAAGTAATTGTTAAATGCTTGGTAGCCGGCCAGACCATATTTTTTTGCCGTTTCATAATACATCTGGGCCGAAAAATGATCATTTTTATCCTGTGCCTCGTTGCCTTTTTCCAGATAGGTAGTTAGTATGTTATAGCAAATTGCACCATCGGGATAAATTGGAAAATCGATACTTCGTAAATCGATATTTAAATCTTCGGCTGTATCATAATATCTTTCGATGGCTAAATCTTTTACCTCCTTAACTATCTCATAATATTTGGTCAGATTATCGAAGCCTTTTTTTGCATTCTTATCATTAAAGTAATAGTTGTTGCTCAACATCCTCCAGGCTATGGCATTTGTTGGATTTTTTTCGGTTTCATTAATAATAACGGGCAGATACTTCGCCACAAATTCCTGACGGTTTTTGTACCCAAATTCTGTTGGCATCTCATATGCAGTAGGGTAAAATAAATTAAATAAATTCCAATGCTTATTTAATTTACCCCTGTTAAACAACTCCTCTATCTTTTCTGTATAGCCTACACACTCCAGAGGCTCTGCAAAATCAAAATGTTTAGACAATAACTGTTCTGCCTCATCAAACCTTTCCAGTTCCAGTAAAAGTAATCCACCCTCATAATTTCTGGATACCATTTTTGGCGCATGTTTAAACGATTTCAGGTAATAATCAATCGCTTCGGTCTCATCTCCTTTTTCTTGATGGAGATAAGCCAATTTATGATAAGTATCGCCAAAAGCCTGGTCTTGTAAGGCACGATTGTCTTTTATGCCACCAACATCAATTAGTTTATCTTCTAACGTTTCAATAGCAATATCATTTAATGATAGTTTTTCCAGGTAAATATAAATTAACCAATCATACGCCTGAAGTCTGCTAGTTATATCACTACTCGTATTTAGTATAAGGTTACAGTCTTCTTGTATGGCAGATGTATTGCTAAAAACAGGGCTGTTATTTATTCTTATTCGCCATAATAATGCTTCAAAATGATTTGGCTCTTTGCTTAGTATGGTTTGAACTATTGCCAAAATATTTTCGCACGTATTTTTGTTTTCAATATCTGATAATAAATCGTCTTCTTTTGAAAAATCAAGTGTGTTGTATAGTGCTATGATGTGGTTGAGTTCGTCTGAGAATTTATTCATTGATGTGCATTATAGGTATCGGAAGTACAAAGAAATAAGTAAAAAGATAAAAACAAAATTTTGATTAAAATAAAATGCTCAGACAGTAAATATAACCACTAATCAGGTTTGGCCAGTTTAGCCATTGCCCTTACTGGAAAGGTTCCAACGCCTTTGAATTTCGGAGGAATTGCACTAAAAGTAAAACCTTCGGCAGGTAACAGGTACAAATTGCAAAGATGTTCCACAATTAATATTTCGGCGCCTAAAAGTGTAGTATGAACAGGTCTTGTTTTTCCTTTAGTGTTATCTATGTTATGAGAATCTATACCCACTAATTTAACACTGCAATCTTTTAAATATTTGGCAGCCCCTTCTGTTAAATAAGGATGATGCTCGTAATATTTTTCCGTATTCCAACGGCTATCCCAACCGGTATGAATCAGAACTGCTCTGTTTCTGATTTCGTAATTTTTTAAGTGTTCTTCAGTTATTTCCAGCGTGTCAGAAAAGGGCACTCGTATTACAATTGCATCGAGGTCTGTAAAACATTCTAACCCAACTTCCGAGAGGTCTTTCCCATCTTCAAATCTATGAAAAGGGCAATCTATATAAGTACCCGTGTTGCTTACCATTTCAATTTTCCCAATTTGAAACGTGGTTCCCTCTGCATAAAGCGCTTTTGAGTTTTCCCGGCTCAAATAGTCACAAATAATGGGCGCTGGCAATCCTTTGTAAGTTACAAGCCCATCTTCAATAGTATGACTCAAATCAATGAATAAATCTGATCCTGCCTTTTCATTAACGGGTTTGCGCTTGTGTACCTCGTTAAAAATTTCTTTATTCAGAATTTTGGTTTGCCCAACCATCAGCAGTCTTAGATCGGCAACAATATAATCAGCAAGTTCTTTATCAGAAATGTGATCACCAGCTATGTCTAATCTAAAATCTTCACCTTTTATGCTTCCTCCGTTGGTAAAGTATATTTCAAAATCAAATTTTACTCTTTTGTCCATTATCTTTTAATTTTTGTTTGTTCCTGTATAGCAAATTTAGATTTTTACTACTTATAGTTGTMAATAACAACTAGAAGTAGCATAAATACAACTATAAGTTTATGTATTTTGTTGATTCGGGAAATGCATCCAAATACCTTTGTAGTGTCCAAAAAATAATAAAAAGATAGTACCTATGTTAAGCACAAAAATGATCGGTAATAAAATTGCCGAAGCACGAAAGAAAATAAATACTTCTCAAGTCCAGTTAGCTCAACTTCTGTTCATCAGCCCCCAGGCAGTCGGAAAGTGGGAGCGCGGAGAATCAATGCCAGACATCACTACTTTTAATCGTCTGGCTGAAATTCTTGGTGTTGACCTTAACTATTTTTCAGAAAACTTTCAGTCTGGAGCTATTGAAGTGCGACAGGCTGGAACGCCATCCGAAAAGCAAGGGAGAAAACTTAGCTGGGATATGTCGCAAGGAAATTGGGTTGATGCTGACTTTTCAGGGTTGAAAAATCTACATGAAAAATTCAGTTCATCTAACATGCAGCGTTGCAAATTTATCGGTTCGGATTTATCAGAACTTCTTCTGAAAAGCAACAATCTTGACAGCTGTGATTTTTCAGACTCCGACATCAGCAATAGTCAAATTCGGGCCTCCAATTTAGACAACAACCTATTTAAGAACAGTTTTCTGAAGGAGGCTAAAATTTTGAAAAGCTATATCAGATACTGTGATTTCTCAGGTTCCGATATCAGCAGCAGCCAAATCCAGAGCTCCCACTTAAGTAACAATTTATTTAAAGGGTGTGCTTTTAAAGAAGCTGAATTTTTAAAAAGTCATTTAGAGGGCTGCGATTTCTCGGGTGCTGATTTTACGGGCGTGAGTTTCAAATCGGGAGGCTTCGAGAATAATAAAGTTTCAGATACAGTGTGGAATCGTACCTCTTTTATTGATACACATATAGCTGATATTGTTTTTGATGGCACACTGGAGGATTGTTATTTTGAAAACTGTGTTTTTGACTGGGTAAAGTTCCAGAATGCGACACTTACCAACACTTTCTTTAAAAACAATACATTTAAACGGAACCGGATTCAGTTTACAGACTGTAAAGCAGATCGAATAACCTACGAATTCCTGAAACACGGAAAAGCAGATTTATCCGGTATTACTGTGTTATCATCATAAAAGGGATCGTCATCTCGACGATAAACTACCTGTCCTTCAGCTTTGCCTCAGGAGAACTAAAGCAATGCTGGCAATCCAAAAAAATTAATATTTTAAACTTTTGCATTTAGTTAATGGTTAAGCTTAAATAAACTTGATATGAAAATTGCTACTTACAACGTAAATGGTATTAATGGTCGGTTACCCGTACTACTTCGCTGGCTCGAAGAAGCGCAACCAGATATAGTATGCCTGCAGGAGTTAAAAGCGCCACAGGAAAAGTTCCCCGAACAAGCCATAACAGACGCCGGCTACAATGCCATATGGCATGGCCAGAAAAGCTGGAACGGGGTTGCAATCCTTGCACGGAATCTGGAAATTAAAGAAACCAGACGAGGGCTTGCAGGCGACCCAGAGGATTTAAACAGCAGGTACATTGAGGCCTTTATAGCTGGGATAGTTATTGGCTGTCTTTATTTACCAAATGGAAACCCTGCTCCGGGACTAAAATTCGATTATAAACTGGCTTGGTTTGAGCGCTTAAAACTCCATGCCAAAGCCCTTCTGGATTTTGATATACCTACAATACTTGTAGGAGATTATAATGTGATGCCCACAGAACTTGATGTGTATAAGCCAGAACGTTGGGTTGATGATGCGTTGTTCAGACCCGAAGTTCGCGATGCCTTTAAAACCCTGGTTGAACAAGGATGGACCGATGCATTAAGGACATTACATCCAAATGAGAAGATTTATACGTTTTGGGATTATTTCCGCAACGCCTACAGCCGTGATGCAGGTTTACGGATAGATCACTTCCTTTTAAGCCCTCACTTAACCAGTCGACTCAAAGCTGCAGCGGTCGACCGTCATGTTCGTGGATGGGAAAAAACAAGTGATCATGCTCCCGTATGGATTCAATTAGAAAATCATCTTACTTAATGTGTACCACATCCAAATTTAGTATGTCACCGAGCTTTTTAATTTTTGAGGCAATGTGTMCCTTTCCTATCGCGCAATGGTGGGCAGGGCCTTCCTGATTCCAGGCCTCTACAAAGTTCCTCGCACCCGAAGAAAATTTATACCTGCTATTGGTATTTCCGATCTCCAGAATCGGACCTGCAACTGATTCTGCTTCGGCAACCAGTAATTTCAGTGTGCCCTTGCCGGTTTCTAATACTGATAATAGTGTAACCGGGCCATGGCTAACAGACATTTCTACCGATAAGCCATGCCCCACCTTACCGTGATAAACTTTTAGCGGTTTAACTTTTATTTTCCCTTCTGCTATTTTAGGATGGCAGGGCCCATCATGCCCCATCATCACTACATCATCGTTAAAATCCATTGCGTAATACTCAGTAAAAGACCCCCCCGCACCAAAACTGTCCATGATCTTCATGGCCTGCACATTTTTAATTTCATATTCGCCGGCTACCGGAACGTGTTTACCAGTAAGCAGTGAATTGCCCAATATCACAGAGGTAACCGTATTTTCATTTTCGGCGTTACCAGTGCCTTTGTGGTAATAAGCAAATGAGCCCAGATCATACTTATCAACCAGTTTATCCAACGCCACAGCAGTTTTAGCTGCCCGATGCAGTTCTTCTGCTAAACAATCGTCCTGAACATCAAATTCAGTTTTAATTTCAGTTAGTTTTTCTTCGATTTCTGTGTCGGTTACGCTGGTTCTTAAAGCCGACAATTCATCAACTTCCAGAATTTCTATGTGCCCGCCAAATGTTGCACACTGAAGGGTAAGATCGGTATAGATGTCGAGCATCCCTCCGTAATAATTACCCATCACACCAAGCCGGTTGTACTGCATCGTTCTGGCTACTTGCGCTGCCTGTATCCATTCTTGTATTTGCGTCCAAACATGTGCATCATCATAAAGCAGCCCCGTAACCTGAAAAAAGGGGATATTACTACGACGGAATACATTTGCAATTTCGGGCACTGAGCACGAAGAACAATAAGCCAGCCACTCCCCTGTCATAGCAGTCCTGCTTTCCATGCTGTTAAAGCTTTTATAATCAATACTAGCCTGTGGGGCTAGATTAAGAACAATTACCGGCACACCCGCCTTTCTTACTACTGGCAGCACAGTTGATGACAGTGCGTAGGTTGTTGCATATAGAAATATCAGATCAACATCCACTTGCTTAAATTTTAAGCCAGCATCAAAAGCTTTTTCCGGTGTGTCTATCAGGCCAAGGTTAACAATTTCGGCATCAAAAGTTTCCATGCTTTTTGCAACCACCTCAATGTATTCAGTTAGCCGTTGTTTAAGTCCCGTAAATTGATCCCAATATGCTTGCAGACCTATACCAAATAATCCTATCCTGACCTTAGATTGTTTATACATTATAATATTTTATTTTTTTATAGTTTCCTGAATGATGGTTACCGGGCCCATAAGTCCTGATTCTTGTAAAGGAGAGTCGGCATTGTACTGTTTGGAAGTGGTAAAAGTATATCTTCCGCTTGTACGAGGCTTGTTATTCAATAGCCAATCTGGCCATTTATCATCCTTAATTCCATCCTCAGGTTTTTTTTCATCACCAATTAGCCTGTTGCCCCAAAGGTTCACCACTTCAATTTTGAGCTGGTTGTTTTTTGCCTGCAAATGGTTAGAGATGTCAATTTTCCATGGAGCAGTCCATACTATACCAATTTCTTTTCCATTTAAGGTAACACGGGCCATATTCTTCACCTTTCCAAGCTCCAGATATATCGGTTGTTTTAGGTTTGCCTGCGGAAAATGGAAGGTTTTATGATAGGCAGCCGTACCAGAATAGTATTTAATTCCCTCCTCTTTATTGGTAGTCCAATCAGATAGTTTATCAAATGTAGTGCTTGCAGGCCCTCCCCATTTAGGGTCAAATTTAACCTCCCAAGGCCCATCGAGCGTTACAAGTGTTTTTGTTAAAGTTTCCTTTTTTGTTTTTGATGCCAGCCATTTGTTCTCTTTAGAGAACATAATAAAACAGCTTTCATAGGCATCCAATTGCAAAGGAATAGTAGTAACCTGGTGATCTGTTTTGAAGTCATTTAGCTGAATCCGTTTCCCGGTAATGGCATTCCATAATTCAGGGGATCCTTGCACACTGCGGAACCTGCCATCTACTTTTATTGGTTTGTTTTGTGTGTTCGACAAGAAATAAAGGTCCCAGTTGCTTCCTGTACGGTGGGTATACCTGATGTCATCGGCAACGAAATCTTCAACTAAGTTTTCTGATTTTAAAATATCAGCAGTAAGCTCATACCGCGGGTATAAATTATCAATCCGGCTGGCTAATTCGCCACCCCAGATCAGGGTACCTTTGCCATAAGTTCTTTTTGTTTGCGCTGCAGGTTTGGTTACAGAACCCCATATGGTTTCACTTAATGCCAATACTTTTTTGTCGCAATCAGGAAAGCCACTCAGACTTGGAGATCTTAATGGTGGGCGACCTACTACGGTTGCTCCTTGCTTTACCAGTTCCCCAATTTTGGTAAGCAGTTCAGGCGTCATTGACTCGTAAGCCGGCAGCACAAGTAAGCGGTAAGATGCTCCGCTTGGGAACACTACATTTTTGCCTTTTACAGAAGCTTTCATGAGCTGTAATGGCGAACAACCATCGAAATTGTATTCTTTTCTGTTACCAATCGTATCGCCCTGAATTGCTGACGCTGGCGGCAAGAAAACATGCGGAGCGCCTTCTGGGGTCATGTATAAAATATCGGCCACTGTACGCC
>NZ_JBFTNT010000195.1:0-8165 GCF_056397585.1 Pedobacter sp. 05L430
GAAAAATAGTTACCAGAATCATCTTTAAATAATGCATCTGTTCCGTAAAACTCTTTGGTTGGCGGTTTTATAAATTCAACACCCTTGGCTTTAAGCTCCTCGTAAGTAGCATGAATATCTTTGCAAGTTAAAACCCCACAGCCAAATATCCCTTTTTTGATAAGGTCTATTAGGTTTTCCGCTATTTCTTTGGGAAACATTTTGCTTACTGTAACCGGAAACAATACCAATTGCAGGTCGGGCTGCTCGGGAGGCGAAACGGTAAGCCAACGGGTTCCCTGCCCCATTGGAAAATCGTCTACYAGTTTGAACCCCAATTTGTTTACATAGAAGTCATAGGCACTATCCTGGTCTATAACATGAATGTTTGTAATGGTCATTTTTGTAATCATGGCTATTTGCTTTAGATGTTAAACTCATTACAAACTTGAGCAATAAATCAAATATCAGTTTCTTCAAAATTGCTATTTTCGAGCCAACCATGTTGGTAGGCATAACAACCCGGCACAAAGGCAAGAGGTGTTAAACTGATCTTCTTTTGGTTTTCTTGGTGGTGTTTCAGATAAGTTGACGGGGATTTTCCGACGACCTTTGAGAATAGTCCGCTGAATGAAGAAAGGCTATCGAAGCCCACTAAAAAGCAGGCCTCAGAAACAGGAGTATCTTTTTTGAGTAGTTCTTTTGCCTTTTCAATTCTCACATATTTTAAATACTGATGGGGTGTTTTTCCGTAAGCAGATTTGAACAGTCGAATAAAATGAAATTTTGAAAAATAGGCCTCGTTAGAAATATTATTGAGGTCTATTTTGTCGGCATAGTTGTTATCGATGAATAGTTTTGCCTGAACTATTCTTCTGTATAAATAAACCTTCGGATATTGCTCGGTTGTCATTTGATTTTATTCCTGCTCCACTCACTCCAACTGCCCACATACAACTTCGGGATTTCTAAACCCGCATAGTCCATTGCTAAAAGCGTATGACAAGCCGTTACGCCAGAACCACAATGCACAATCACATTTTCCGTTTTATAATCGGCTAAAGCTTTTGAATATTTCTCTTTTAGTATTTCAGGTGCTAAAAAATCCCCGTTAGCATCCAGATTCTCAGTAAAAGGAATATTTATTGCGCCAGGAATATGGCCCGCAATTAAATCAATTGGTTCTGTTAATCCTGCATAACGATTAGCATCGCGAACATCAATAACTGCATGATTATCACTGTTACCAGCAACTTCTACCTCATCTATTTCTGCTAATGGTAACTGCCATTCGGTGATCTGATAAGGCTCTGCTGTTTTGGGAGTTGGAATCTCAGAACTAACAGCAAATCCCGCTTTAACAGCAGCATCATAACCGCCATTTAAAACCTGAACTTTTTGGTGTCCTATTGACTTTAACATCCACCAGAATCTGGCAGCAGCATTAGCGCCATTCTTATCGTCGTAAACAATTACATGGCTATCTTTTGTAACCCCGTATTTTGCTAAAACTTCAGAAAAATGTTCAAACGTAGGTAAAGGGTGCCTGCCTCCAACAGCGAAATCCTTAATATCGGCCAGATCTGTATTTAGATCAAGATAAAAGGCACCATCTAAGTGCTGTTCATCATATCTGGCTTTCGATCCGGCGCTAACATCAAATAAAATAAAATCGTTTTTACCTGGTAAAATCAATTCCTGTGGCTGTATTATAGAAGATAATTTCATGGTATTTAAAAACATGAATATATGAAAACTATCCCAACATTACCTGTGGAAAAGTAATTGTAAAGGTTGATCCCTGCTTAACTGCAGATGCAACCTTAATATCAATATTATGATATAATGCAATACTTTTAACTATTGAAAGGCCAAGTCCATAACCCACGTTTTCAGATAAATTGGCCTTCCTGAACCGATCGAAAATAAAGTCAATATCTTCACTTGCAATGCCAATACCCGTATCCTTAATGAAAATCTGATAGTCGCCTTGTTTGTTAAAAGCATCGGTAACCATCACGCTCCCACCTTCAACATTGTATTTAATTGCATTATTTATAAGGTTGTAGAACAACTGAAAAAGCAGATCGTGGTTAACATTTTTTAGTGTAACCTTCTCTTTAATATGTATAGAAAAAGTAAGGCCTTTGTCCTCTAACCTGTGACTAATCTCTTCTTTTATGTCTTCCAGTAAATCTGTAAGTTTTACAGATGCCAATTTTACAAACTGATCGTTCTCAATTCTTGAAATGAACAGCAATGAGGAAGATATTTTCTTTAATCGGTCCAGCGTTTTCATCATTCCCACAATGCGCATTGCCACATCTTCAGTGATCTGGTCATCAGCAAGCAGGTTTTCCATCTTGTTTTGGAGGATGCTTATCGGAGTCATCAGCTCATGAGAAGCATTGGCTGTAAACTCTCGCTCCTTTTCAAAGTCGACATTGATCTGATCCATCAAACTGATGAGCGACTCATCTAAATATTTAAAGTCCTGTGTGGTGGTTTTTACAGGTTTACTTTGATCTTTAAAAGGAAACTTTCGGTTTAGCAGTTTGCTTTCTATGATTTTGCCAAGCGGTCTTATCAATACCCGGGTAAAAATAAGGTCTATTACAATAGTTAAAGCGATTAGCCCCATCAGAACATATAAGGCTATGCGCTGCAAAGGCTTGTTATATTGATTGATGCTACCTACAGTTTTCCCGATCTCCAGCAGATAGTTTTTGTTTTTGGCCTTAAAAGTATGGTTAAGTACGCGGTAACTCAATGTATCCCCCTCCACAATACGTTCTACTGTTTTTATGGTGTCAATAAGTAGCTCTGGTGCAGCGGGCTCAATGGCAACATATTCCTCTTTAAGCATAGTATAACYTCCATAGCTGTCATCGCCCTGCAGATAATAATCTATACCATCTTTCTGCACCTTATCTAATGCTTTCTTCTGCTGATCTCTTAATGAATAATTGGTATATTCTGACGCAATACTTGCTACCAAAAAGGGCATAGAAAGTATAAATAACAGCACAACTGCAAGTTTAGAACCGGTAATGAAGTAAATAAGCTTTGCAGATAGTTTCACGTCTATTTCTTTATTCTATAGCCCACACCTCGTACTGTCTCTAGCCAGTCGGTAGGTGCCCATAAATTTAATTTTTTTCTGATGTTTTTTATGTGTGCATCAATGTAATTCGAATCATAGTCATCGTCGGCAAAGGTGCCCCAAATATGCTCGCTCAGCTGCATTCTTGTTAAAACGCGGTTTTTGTGTAGAAACAGATAGCTTAACAAATCGTATTCCTTACGCGACAGTTCAATTTGTTCTTCTTTGTATTGAACAAGGCGCTTTTGAAGATCAATGCTAAATTCTCCAAGTGGGATTGCTTCTTCTTTTACATTAAATTTACGACGGGCAATTGCCTGCATTCTTGATTGAAGCTCTAGCAACGAAAAAGGTTTAGCAAGGTAATCATCAGCCCCAAGATCTAATCCTGTTATCCTATCTTCCAGGTTGCCTCTGGCAGTTAAAATAATATATGCAGCTTCTGGATTGTGCTTTTTTGCTTTTGGAAGCAGCGACAGTCCATCGCCATCCGGCAAACCAAGGTCAAGCAGAATAAAGTCGTAACTGTTTACTTCAATTTTTTCTAATCCTTGTGCTACAGTATGCGCCAGATCGCACAAGTAAAATGCCTTTTTTAAAAAGGTTTCCATTTCGTAAGCAAGTGTTTTTTCGTCTTCAACTATGAGTACTTTCATTTGTGCAATTGAAATTAAAATTGATAATAAAGACCAAGGCTAATAAAAGATTGCTGCCTTTTAGCTTCAGTAATGGCATTTGCACCTAAAATAGAAAACTGATAGCTGACCTCGGCCATATAACTTGACCTACTATAACTCAATGGTATTTTAAAATTGTACGACAAAAGTTCAAAACTTGTTGCCGGCAAAGTAGTGGTTATTGTACTATTGCCATTTCCGTTTCCATTTCCATTACTATTACCGTTGCCATTTCCGTTGCCATTACCATTATTCTTTTTATTCTTCTGCTCCGTATAAGTTTTAAGAAAGTGCTGTGTACCTGCCACTATTTCTATCGAAGGTTCTATGGATAATAGATCTTCCTTACTAAATAGCGTACCTAGTTCTATTAGTTTTGAATTTGTTAATCCTGCAAACACATCGCTTTCTTGTCCAAAAGCATAGTCGGCAGATAAAGAACTCTTAAACCATGGCCAATTGTAATCGGCTGTTACATTTAGATTATTCTCATTAGATGCTTGTAATAATGGAGAACTTTTTGGGTAGAATGATCTGCTATAACCTACGCCGGCAGTAAATCTTTCGTTAAAATCATGATCATAACCAACTCCTAAATCTGTTTCAGAAATACCAGATCCAACACTTAAAAGTTTATATGCACCTGCAGAAAAATATAGACCAACAGGCAATCTTACTGTCGCATTGGCCAATACATAAGGCAGCTTTTCGGCCGTTGTTTGTCCATAGTAACTCACGTTATTGCTATATATAGCGGCCAAAGTTATTGTAGTTTTTTTTGTGTCGGCAGAGTCGATGTCTTTTTGAGCCTTAACTTTTATACTTAGCAAGCAAATAATTACACTAAGGGATAGTAATTTCATACAGGCTAGTGTTTTTTAATTTTGGGGCGACTTACTTTGATGGGTTTAACATCTGGCCTCCCCTTGGGCTTAACAACCTCAGGTTTTGGTTGTCTTCTTGATTTTGGCACTTCCTTAACCTCTTGCTTTTGCCTGTCTCCTTTAGAACGATCTGCTTGTTCAGATTTACCTTTTTTTTTCTGATTATAAGATTTCAGAGATGAGGTTCCCAAAGTATTTGATACTGCAGGCGAAACAAGTAAACAGATGGCTATTGTTACAGTTAATAAGTGTCTGACCATTGTTTGTAAATATATCGAAATGCTCATCATGTAAATATAAAGAAAGTTTACCTCTTTCGAGGCAAACTTTCAACCCCTCCTAAAACATATTCATGTTCATCTGCGCCACTCAATATCTATAACAAAGGTTGTTAGCTAACATGAAATTCAGATGAAATTTCAAAAGAATTAAATTATTTTTTGAATTTCATGTTGTTTTCATGTTCAGAGTTGAGCTTTGAGTTATTAATTGAAGAATTTAAAACTCTACTACTATGAAAAACAAAACAATTTATGCAACCCTGATGGTATTGGTTATTGCAATAGCATCACTTATAGGTTGTAAAAAAGACAGTCAGGCTTCTGGCACTACTAAGGTAGAGATCAGGATGACTGATGCTCCGGGAGATTTTGACGCTATCAATTTAAATGTAAAGCAAGTAATTCTGCTTTCGGGCGGTAAACCTTACACCTTTGAGGTTGATCATGGAATATTCAACATTCTTGATTTTCGAATTGGCACCAGTAATCCTGATATCTTAGTGGCCTCTGGCGATATGCCATCTGGCGAGATCACTGAGATCAGACTCGTGCTTTATGACAACAATACCATCGTTGTTGATGGCCAGGTACAAGATTTAAAAACACCTAGTGCACAAAGCTCTGGATGGAAAGTAAAACTTACAGAAAATCCTGAATTGTTGCCAGGGGTTACTTATTCTCTGCTTCTTGACTTTGATGCARCTAAATCTATTGTTGCAACTGGAAATGGAAAATATATACTTAAACCTGTTGTTAGAGGTGTTACCGTTGCAACATCTGGTTTAATTTCTGGTGTAGTATTACCACTAACAAGTCACCCGGAAGTTTTGGTTATCGCCGGAACTGATACCGTTGGAACTGTAACAAATGCTACAGGTATGTTTACTGTTGGAGGGTTAGCCACAGGAAACTATACTGTAAAAATATTACCTGTTGAGGGTTTTGCAGAAACTACTATTCCTAATGTTTCTGTCACAGCTGGTCAGAATACCAGTATTGGTACCATTAATTTACAATAAACATTATTACCATTTTTTAACACACACTTAAAACATTTGGTTATGAAAAAGCTATTATTTTTAACATTACTTGCGGCAATTGGGCTTTTGCCTAACAAGTCAGATGCTCAGGTTAGCCTTAGCGTAAACATTGGTTCTCAGCCCGCATGGGGCCCTTCAGGCTATGATCATGCTGATTATTATTATATGCCTGATATTGAGAGTTACTATTATGTTCCTACCAGACAGTTTATTTACCTGAGTAATGGGAACTGGACTTTCTCTGCGGGCCTACCTCCAAGATACAGAGATTACGATTTATACCATGGATATAAGGTGGTTATTAATTCACCTGAGCCATATCGCTATTATAGAGACCATAGGGTAAGATATGCGAGATACAGATCATACCGTTCTCAACCGGTTCGTTACAGCCGTCAGGTGCGCTATGTAGATAGAGGTTATGACAGACACGATTCTTATAAGTATAAAAAATACAAAGGCAACGACAGAGGCTGGAAGGGTGATCGTGGAAGAGGACACGGAAACGGTCATGGCAATGGTCATGGGCATGGAAAACATTAGAGTTACATTTTTTAGTTAAAAGGCTTTGAACCGGATGGTTCAGGGCCTTTTTTGTTTCAACATGCCAACTCGGTTGATTATTGTGCCAAGTACAGAGAGTAAAAATCCCTCAATTATTGCTCAATTGCATGTGTACAACTGACAATAAGCACCAGTAATATTAAAAAATGAGCAGCAACAAAAACATACTAAAGGCATTCTATCTTATTCTGATAAGCTCTTGTCTGTTTATCTACCCCATTATCATTTCCTTTAAAAAGGACGGCACTTTTTGGAAGTCAAAATTTCTTACCGTAAATAAGGATGGCAGCATTACTTATATCCCCGATGAAAATGGAAATACCATTCCTGATTTCAGTAATGTTGGCTATCATCATGGATTAATAGAAATACCTGATATAAAAGTAGTTAAAAACCTTAATCCGGTACAGGGTGATGCAGGAAAGGCAATTCAGCAGGCTATTGACGAAGTTGCGGCTTTAGCACCCGATAGAAATGGATATAGAGGGGCTATCCTACTTAAGAAAGGGAGCTATCCCATTTCCGGAAGCATTTCTATACAAACAAGTGGTATCATTTTACGCGGAGAGGGCGGTGTTACAAAGCTTATTGCAACCGGAAAAGGACAAAGATCTCTAATTAAAGTAAGTGGAAAGGGAAAGGTTATTGAAGTAAAAAACAGCAGGGTAGAAATTGTTGATGACTATGTACCAACAGGTGCTAAATCTTTCAATATAGCATCATCAGAAGGCTTAAAAAAAGGCGATCGTATAATAGTTTTCAGACCAGGAACGGAAGCATGGATTCATGACTTAAAGATGGATCAGATTATTGCCAGAGATGGTACAAAGCAATGGACAGCACAAGAATACAACCTTAGTTATGAGCGACAAATAACGGCTATTAACGGCAATAAGATTTCTATAGACAACCCGATTGTAATGTCTATGGATAAAAAATACGGTGGTGGTGAGGTATTCAAATATCAGTATGCAGGCAGATTAGCCGAAAACGGAATAGAAAACATGCGTTTTGAATCGGAATTTGTTGGTGATGTTGATGAAGACCATGCCTGGGTTGCAGTTGAATTTGATCATATCGAAAATGGATGGGTAAGGAATGTGAGTTCTTACTATTTTGGCAACTCCTGCGTGAGTCTTAGACCAGGTGCTAAAAACATAACAGTAACTGATTCTAAGTGCTTTGATGCAAAATCTATCATTACAGGTGGCAGAAGATATTCTTTTAATAATGAAGGTCAGCAAAACCTTTTTCAGAATCTCGAAACTACTGAAGGACGCCATGATTATGTTACAGGCGCCCGCGTTAATGGACCGAATGTTTTTTACAACTGCAAATCCAGAAAAACACATGCCGATATTGGACCACACCACAGGTGGGCTTCAGGAACATTATACGATAATATAGATACCGATGGAGAAATTAATGTGCAGGATCGTGGCAACTGGGGCAGCGGACATGGTTGGTCGGGTGTAACTCAGGTATTATGGAACTGCAAGGTATCAGGCGCAGCAGTACAAAACCCATGGGTTTCTGGAAAAAACTATGCAATAGGTTTACGAGGCAAAAAACTAAAAGGTCGCTTGGATGGTAAAGAAAGTGGAGAATGGGAAGGTCTAAACCAATCAGATTTGGAG
>NZ_JBFTNT010000196.1:0-8160 GCF_056397585.1 Pedobacter sp. 05L430
AAATTATAGAGATAAAACTCAGCGCTCCAGATAGGAATAGCTTAAAGGTACATGCCGATGTAGAACTCAAAACCTCTTTAGATGTTTCAATTGAATATTGGCCAAAGGGAAAAGAAAAGCAAATAACAAGAACTCCCGTTTCGGTCAACAAAAAGCATCACCGCATCGTGATGACCAACTTAAATCCCAAACAAGAATATCGGTATCGTGTAATTACACAGACCAGTAAATGCGAAGCCAAAAGCAAAACCTACGACTTTAAAACCACGGACTTCCCAATGTGGATACAGGACTTCTTTAAAGTTTACGCACCAGATCCTAAGGTAATACCTACCTCTTTCAAACAAGGTTATATGCTTATCTACAGAAGAGAAATACCCGGCATCATTTTCATTATAGATGCTAAAGGCGCAATAAAATGGTATCACCAGGTAGATGGAACAGGTTTTAAAACCACCCACTTTACCCAAAACAAAACCCTGCTTTCCATTCTTGGTAATGATGAGTACCCAACCAGTTATGGCAATGAAATACTGGAGATATCTTTAAATGGCGATACCCTGCTTCATCTTAAAAAAGGTGAAAAGGATTTTAAGCAAACCATACATCACGAAATTATATTAAACAAGCAAAATCAGGTAGTTACCTTGTGTGTAGAACAAAAGATAATGGACCTTAGTAAATATGGCGGCAGCAAACAAGACACCGTTAAGAGCGATGGTATTTTAGTACTAGACAGGAAAGGCAAGAAAGTATGGAGCTGGAAAGTATTTGACGAGCTTGATCCGTTAAAGGACAAAAATTTAATGAGGGATAAGAAAGACTGGATGCATGCAAACAGCTTAAACTTTGATAAGGATGGCAATTACATTATTTCCTTTTATAACAACGGACAAATCTGGAAAATAGACGCCAAAACAGGTAAAGTGATCTGGAAGTTCGGTAAAGATGGCGACTTTAAAATGCCCGAAGGAAGCACCTTTGACCAAGGTCATTCCGTTCACATGAACAATCAGGGTAACCTGATGCTGTTCGACAATGGCACCAGTAAAAAACTATCCAGAACACTGATATTTAAGCTAAATGAAAGCGATAAAACATCACAACTGGTTACCGAAACAAAGCTTCCGCAGGAAATCTATAACGACCGCATGGGAAGCTCTTACCTGATAGCTGATACTACAATTTTACAATGTACCTCAAAAAGGCATACTGTAGTACTTACCAACTTTAAAGGTACTTTCCTTTGGATGCTCAAAAGTAGTATTATGCCTTATCGCGCAGAGTTTATACCTAAAGAAAAGTTAGCACCCTATATAGAATAACACGGTATAATTAACCGTGTTTCTTTTTCATTGTCATTTTAGCTTTCTGCCCTATTCCATAGTTATAATCTTTCGTGTTGCTTTCTTTTTTATCATGAAAAGCACCACCACCTTTTGGAGCGTCAACAGTTTCTTTTACTGTTTTAATTTTAGTAGAGGCTTTAGCGACTTTATCAATCACCAAATCTTCAGGCAAATCCATAACCGGAATTTTTGCACCTAACGACTGCTCAATCTTCCTTAAATCTACCAGTTCCATATCAGTAGCAAAAGTAATGGCCACAATCTCTTCCGAGTCTGATTTTACRACCCTGCTTAAAAACAATTCCTTTTGTTCAGGAACCTCAAAGTGGAATAAAAATGGAATACCCGATAAGTCTACATTTGCAGATCCCTCATTGGCTATAACTAAAACCCTTGCTTCAGGGGTATCTTTAAAATCTTCTATATGATCAAAACCCTCTTCATCAAAAAACAAAGGCTTCAATACAGAAACCTCACCTGGTTTGGCCGAGTGTAAAGTTTTACCAAGTTTCTGCGCTGTTAATCTCGAATTCACAAAAATCACAACCTTATCAAACACCTCATCATCACGCAACAACAGGTTCAGTAAGTTCACCTTGGTTTTAAAATTAGGCACCTGATATAGCAAAAGCTCGTGCGTTATTGCCTTACTATCTCCAAGATCTTCAACCTCTAAAGTAGTAGGGAAATTCATAAACTGATCAATCATCAGGTTCAGTTTATCATGAACAACAGTAGTAAAAATTAAATGCTGAACTTTACCGGCACTTCTTGCCAATTCACAAACCGGTAACTGCATACCTTGCTTTACAATCACTTCAGCATCATCAACTATCAGCATTTGTAACCTGTTTAAGTTAAGGCCAAGTTTTAAATATACCGCGCGTGCTCTGGTAGGTGTAGCAACCACAATATCAATACCGTCAAGCAGTTCCTGAATCACCTCATCCATGCCCCCTGTACCGTACAAGCCGATAATACGCAGATTGCGGTTTTTGCTTAAAAGTCTGAACTCTTCAATTACTGCAAGCACACGTTCCTGATCCGGAACCAGAATTAATACTTTAGGAGCCTCATCAGTACTGTATTTTAAACGCATTAAAACGCCAAGCACGTAGGTTGTGGTTTTACCACAGCCTTCAGGTCCAACAGCAATAATATCTTGCCCGCCAATTATCCTGGACATAGTTTTTGCCTGAATTTCTTTAGCAGATATATATCCGGCATCATTCATTGCTGTTACCAGCGACTTGCTTAGTTTTAATTTATCTAACGACACAGTTTCCTAATATTAAATTATAATGGCACAAATTTACGGAAATAAAACAACATCGTTATTCATAGAAAACAGAAACCTAATACATAGTTAACAATTAGTTTAATCTATAACCTTTAAGTTATAGGCACGGTCTTTCCACCACCTCAAAATCACAAAACCATAATCCCATTTTCATATTGATTTTACAGCACTCATCTAGCTTTGCGCYGTAAAAATCAAACTCAAACATGAAAAGAAAACTACTTTTATTTAGTGTTATATGCCTCTTCTTCGCTCAGGCAGCCATAGCACAAAATCTCATTAAAGGAGTCGTAAAAGACACCAAGGGCGTGGGCATACCAGGCGTTAGTGTAAGTGTAGCAAATTCAAAAAAAGCAACAGTTACAGATTTCGAGGGTAAATACAGCATTCCGGCAGCTGCCGATGCCACACTTACGTTTACTTACCTTGGCTATATTTCTCAAAACGCAGATGTAGCAGGTAAAACTCAGCTCGACATTACCCTCCAGGAAGATTCTAAAACACTTGGCGAGGTAGTAGTAACTGCAATTGGTATTAAGCAACAAAAGAAAAAAATTGGTTATGCAACGCAGGAAGTAAAATTAGATGTGTTGTCAGAATCAAAAACAATGAACATCGGTAATGCCCTATCCGGACAAGTTGCTGGTTTAACGGTAAACAACCCTACTGGGATGTTCCAGGCACCAGGCTTCTCTTTAAGAGGTAAAAATCCACTTATTGTTATAAATGGCGTTCCTGTTGAAACGGACTTTTTCGATGTTTCCGGTGATAATATTGCCAATATAAACGTACTAAAAGGTACTACTGCATCTGCTTTATATGGTTCCAGAGGTAAAAATGGCGCAATCTTAATCACTACAAAAAATGCTGAAAAAGACGGATTGGAGATCAACATCAACACCAACAATATGGTTACTGCAGGCTTCACTGTATTTCCTGAAACGCAAACCGAATACGGAAACGGATCTAACGGCAAGTACGAATTCTGGGATGGTGAAGATGGAGGTATCTCTGATGGTGATATGATCTGGGGGCCTAAATTTCAGCCAGGGGTTAAAATTGCACAATGGAACAGCCCTATCAGAAACAAGCAAACCGGAGAAACCATACAATGGTACGGAAATGTTAAAGGAACTATTTATGATGATAAATCTAAATACGAAAGAGTACCTACCGATTGGGTTAGACACGACAACCTAAACGATTTTCTTAGACCCGGTATAGTAACCAATAACGATTTCTCGGTAGCCTATAAAGGTGCCAAAGCACAATTTTATGCCTCAGGTAAATATTCATTTCAAAGAGGTCAGGTGCCAAATACCTCACTTACAACAGGTGGTATGAACTTTAACTCTTCATTTAACCTTACCAGTAATCTTCAATTAGACGCTACCCTATCTTACAACAAAGTTAGCTCTCCAAACTACCCACGTTACGGATACGGACCTAAAAACCATATGTACACCATTTTGATATGGATGGGCGACGACGTAAATGGCAAAGACCTTAGAGACCATATGTATGTTCCAGGCATGGAAGGATACAGACAGGCAAACTATAACTACGCCTGGTACAACAACCCATACTTTGCTTCAGAAGAACTTACACAGGCAACAGACAGAAATGTATTAAATGCACAAGCAAAACTTAGATGGCAGGTAACGCCTGAGTTAAGCTTGCAGGCAAGAGCTTCGGGACGTGAAAACAAATCGTTCGACAACATGAAAAGCCCTAAATCGTACATGAACTACGGCGATTCAAGAAATGGGGATTACAAAATGTGGAACAATTCACAAATGAATGTCGATCTGGATTTCCTTGCCTCATACAATAAAGAGATCTCTAAAGATCTAAACTTTACTTTAAACGCGGGTGCATCCACTTTCAATAGAGACATACAGCAAGAATATGCATCTAGTGACGGTCTAATTGTGCCTTTTGTTTATAGCTTAAACAACACCCAGGGCCCGGTACAGGCAACAAATTACCTGGAGCAGAAATCTATCCGAAGTGTATACGGATCGGCAAATTTCGATTTGTTTAATGCGGTGTACTTAAACATAACCGGCAGAAACGACTGGTCATCAACCCTTGCAAAAGAAAACAGATCATACTTCTATCCATCTGCATCTTTAAGTACTATGGTTTCAGATTATATTAAAATGCCTAAAGCCTTAGACTACCTTAAACTTTACACCTCATGGGCCAAAGTATCAAACGATCTTGCTCCATATAGCATCAGCTCCACCTATACAAAAGATGTAACCTACGGATCAACACCATCTGTTACCTACCCTAACGGGATCATCAACCCTAACATCAATCCAGAAAAATCTACATCGTACGAAGTTGGTTTATCAACCTCACTGGTAAAAAAAGTGGGCTTAGAATTTACCTATTACAATGTAATTGATGAAAACCAGATCATAGATTTAAGCACATCAGAGGCATCTGGCTTTAAAACACGTAAGGTAAACGGCAACAAATACAAAACTCAGGGTCTGGAAATAATGGCCAATTATAGTGCTGTAAAAAGCCAGAACTTTAGCTGGGATATTGCCGCAAACTGGAGCACTTCTGTAAAGAAATTAACAGAAATCTATAACAACCAGGCTAAGTTTGGCGATCTGAAATTAAACGAAAGAGCAGATAGCTTCTACGGAACAGTATGGCAAAAAAGCGCCACAGGCGAGGTAATTCTTGATCCAAATACTGGTTTGCCTACCAGAGATAACTTCAACGTAAACCTTGGCCATAGCGATCCGAGCTGGCGATTAGGCTTGCAAAACAAGTTCATGATAAAAGGTTTTGATGTAAACATCGATATCGATGGTGCATGGGGTGGCGTTATGCGCTCAGTAACTATCGAAAAAATGTGGTGGGGTGGTAAACATCCTAGCTCTGTTGAATTCAGAGACGCAGAATACGCAGCCGGAAAAGCAATTTACATTCCAGAAGGTGTAGTAATTACCGGTGGCGAGCTTAAAAGAGATGTAAACGGAAACGTACTTTCAGATACACGTACCTATAAGAAAAACACAACTGCTGTAAACTGGCAAACATGGAGTCAGATCTATCCATACCAGGCAAGAGTTACCGAAGAAGAGAACAAGAAATTTGCTAACGTTTTTGATCGCTCATTCTTCAAATTAAGAAGAATATCGGTAGGCTACGACCTTGCAAAGGTTATAAAAATGGGCAGTTTAAAATCAGTTCACGTATCTGCCTACAGCTACAACCCTTTGATGTGGAAGAAAATGCCATTACTAGATCCTGATTACGGTAATGACGATAACCTGCAAGACCCATCTGCAAGATTTATCGGCTTCTCATTAAGCGTAAAACTTTAACAGCTATCACATTTAAAACAAAAGAATAATGAAAAAATTAATATATAGTTTACTAGCCGGGGTACTCCTTATGTCGTCATGCAAGGACCAGGATTTAATGAACATAGACCCGAACAAACCTACCCAAACCCACCCGCAGCTTTTGCTTACCAAAATTGAGTGGGATACCTTCCGCGCATACAGCGGTACTTCGCCTTTGTATGCAACCCGTATGCTTGTACAAACAGATGGCGAAAGTGAAGGCCAGTATTTTAAATGGGGAAGAGGCGACTTTTCGCCCTACTCCTCTCTTAGAAATGTGACTAAAATGATAGAAGAAGCCGGCCGTATTAACGACAACTCTTACATCGCCTTAGCCAAATTTTTTAGAGCCTATTACTTTTACAACCTGACCCTTACTTTTGGCGATATCCCTTACAATCAAGCCCTGAAAGGAGAAGATCAGGCAGGTTATATGCCGCCTGTTTACGACAGTCAGAAAACCGTGTTTCAAGGTATTCTTAAAGAGCTTGATGAGGCAAACAACATGCTTAAAGGCTTAAACGTAATCATTGCTGGCGACATCATTTACAAAGGCGATGCAGCTAAATGGCGCAGGCTGGTTAACTCTTTCAGATTAAAAGTATTGATGACTTTATCAAAAAAAGAAAGCGACAACGACCTGAAAGTTAAAGAAACCTTTGCTCAGATTGTACAAAGCGAGCCTATTTTAGGCAATACTGAAGCCGATGGTGATGGGCAGCTGATCTTTCTAGATCAGGAAGGGAACCGCTATCCGGAGTTCAACTCAAGCGGATTCGGATCTGGTATGTTCATGGCATCTACTTTTATAGAGCATCTTCAAAACAGAAAAGACCCGCGTTTATTCTTGTATTGTACGCAAACAAAAATTGGCAAAGAGGCGGGTAAACCAATTAATGATTTTACCTCATACGAAGGTGGCGACCCTGCTGCTCCATATGCAGAAACCAGCATTAAAGCCGCAGCAGGTAAGGTATCTAAAGTGAATGACCGCTTTCCAAGCAACCCTACAAATGAGCCATTAGTACTAATGGGCTACTCAGAACAGGAATTTATTATTGCTGAAGGAATTGTAAGAAACTGGATTTCGGGCGATGCCAACCAACATTATAAAAACGGTGTAAAGGCATCCTTTAAATTCTATCAAACCTATGTTAAAGGCTATGAGGCTTATTTAACAGAAGAAAAAGCAAACGATTACCTGGCATTGCCAGTAAACAACTTTGCCTTGAGCACTACAACTGCCCAGAAAATGGAGCAGATAATTACTCAAAAGTATTTAAGAACGTTTTTCCAATCGGGATGGAGCGCATTTTATGACAACCTTAGAACAGGATATCCCGAATTCCGTCGCCCTGCTGGTGTTACCGTTCCTTACCGTTGGATTTATCCTCAATCGGAATACGACAACAACAGAGACAATGTTTCAAAAGCAATTGAAACTCAGTTTGGTGCAGGAAACGATAAAATTAACCAACAAGTTTGGTGGGTAAAATAAGCTCATATTCTTTATAATTTATTCGAAGGATTGATTAGTTTAGGCTAACCAATCCTTTTATTATAACACACTTAAATGGAAACCAGAAGAGACTTTATCAAAAAAGCATCCCTATTAACCGGTGCGCTAGGCATAGCTGGCATCTTACCGCCATCAATACAAAGAGCTATGGCAATAGACCCTAAAGTGGGCAGTACCTTTTTAGATGCAGAACATGTGGTATTTTTGATGCAGGAGAACAGGTCTTTTGACCACGCATTTGGCACGCTTAAAGGCGTAAGGGGCTTTAACGATCCTAGAGCTATTGCCCTACCTAATCAATACCCTGTATGGTTGCAAAGCAATAAAAAAGGTCAAACCTATGCCCCATTCCGGTTAAACATTAAAGATACAAAAGCAACCTGGATGAGCGCGCTTCCACACTCATGGGAAAATCAGGTAGATGCCCGAAATAACGGAAAATACGATGGATGGCTGGAAGCCAAAAGATCAGGCAATAAGGAATATGCTGATATGCCATTAACCATGGGATATTACAATCGCGAGGACATCCCCTTCTACTATTCCCTGGCCGATGCATTTACAGTTTGCGACCATAATTTCTGTTCTATATTAACAGGAACCAGTCCTAACCGCTGTTTC
>NZ_JBFTNT010000197.1:0-13454 GCF_056397585.1 Pedobacter sp. 05L430
GACTTTCTAAGGAACAGGATGTACGAAGCAGGTGATTAAACGCCTCGGCCTCTTCATAAACAGAAACATTTTCTATGAACTTATCCATGTATTGATCAGGTAGTCCCATATCTAACACAGTAAGAAAACGACTGATAAAATCTCTGTCGACTTTTTCTGAGGATGTGAATACGAATTCAACACGATTGCACGTTCCTACGTAGAATATTTCTTTAACTCCTAACTCAGATTGAATGTTTCTCAATCTGTCGTCCAGCGTCTGCTCACATATCACCAATTTACCTAAAGATTTGAGGTCAATCTGTTTATGCGTAAAAGCAATGATCTTTAAATATTCCAAAATCTATTATCCTGTTTATTTTTAGCGAAACAAAAGTAATAAGACGCCCTTGTTCCACTGTCATTATGCTGTAATTAAGAGTTATTTAGAAAGATTTTAAATAAATAGATTCATTTAAACATCCCGATATAAAAATTGTTATATTGGCTAAACACCATAAATGCAGACATATATGATACAAAAGGAGCAATTTACAATAAAAGGAGCGGATGAAAAAAACATATTTGGCGACACGACATATGACGATAAGAACACAAACATTGGTACCATAATATTTGTTCACGGCTTTAAAGGCTTCAAAGATTGGGGTGCTCACAACCTAATTGCCCAATGGTTTGCTAAAAATGGCTACCGGTATGTGAAGTTTAACCTTAGTCATGGCGGCGTAACAGCGCAAAATTTTAATGATGTAACCGACATGGAAGCCTTTGCTGATAACACATTTAGCAAGGAACTTTTTGATGTTGACCAGGTGGTTAACTATGTTTCAACAACCTACCCATCTTTCCCTATTTACCTTATCGGACATAGTCGGGGTGGCGGGCTATCCATTATAAAAGCGGCTAATGATGAAAGGATTGATAAACTGATTACCTGGTCGTCTATTTCAGATTTCTCGAGCCTTTGGAAAAAAGAGCAGGAAGAAGAATGGACCAAAACAGGCAAAATATATGTAGAAAATGCACGGACTAAAGAAAAAATGCCACTAAACAGCACTTTATTAGCAGACTTTAATGAGCACAAAGAAGCGCTAAACATCGTTAAAGCTGCAAGAAAGATAGACATACCCTGGTTAATTCTGCATGGCGATGATGATGTAAACGTAAAGTTTAGTGTTGCACAAGAGCTGGCACAAAACCAGCTTAACGCAAGAATACTAAAGATTGAGGGAGCCAATCATGTTTATGGGGCATCGCATCCGTATGCATCGGCAAGCTTACCTGAGCATTTGCAGCAAGTGGTTGAAAAGACACTGCGGTTTATTAGTACATAAAAACAGCGGGTATCATCCATATGGATGATACCCGCTGTAGCTTAAATTACTTACCTGCTATTTAACAGTAAACGGCACTACAACATTACCCCATAAAAGGCTAACTTTTCCTGATTTTTCAATCTTAAAAGTCATTTTTTCAGTTGCAGAAGCAGSTTTACCAGGTTTTACCGCTACACGAATTGCGTCATCTGCCTCAGTGTAATCAGTACCCCATTGTTTCCAGGTTTTGTTAAAGATAATTGTCCATTCTTTTTCTCCTGGAATTGTATACAAACCATATTTACCTGCAGCAAGGGCTTTACCTTCTACCTTTACATCTTTGCTTGTTTCAAATACAGTTGCTTCATTTGCTCCGGTACGCCATACCTTTCCATAAGGAGCAATATCGGCGCCTATTTTACGGCCTTTAACCGAAGGCTGACTGTAGTCAATGGTTACCACAGCTCCAGATGCAAGCGTTTCTTTTGCTATAGCTGGTGGGCTAACTCTTTTGGACTTGTCATCCTGAGCAGAGCTGGTCAGCGTGGTAAACAAACCAGCAATTAATGTTAATACAAATAACTTTTTCATAAAATTGAGTTTTTACCTCCAAGATAAGAAAATATGTTTAATAAATGCCCAGACTTCACCTGAATCAAAATGAAGCCCGAGCGGATTTAATTAAAGGATATAATAAAAAAGCCATTCATCCTTTTCAACATTTGATTGCACCAAACCAAATGACTTTACTTTCGCTTATTGTGAAGAAGCAAAGTTCTTTGTTATAAAGTTGAAAGAGAGCATAGCAGGTCCTTCGCCATCAACATCCTTATCCCTGATTACACCCAGTTGAAGCGTATTTTCATCAAGAGATAAAATCTTATAGGTTGTCCAGTTACTTATTCCCGTAATTCCATTCTTTGCAGGTTTGTATCCTCTAAGAATTGACCCTCCATTAATGGTCAATATTTTCGARTTCACATTTAAAAAATAAGTGCCGTTTTGTGTAATTCCATTTTCCATCGGTTTCACTGCTTTAAAAGAAGCAGTTCCTTTCAATCCAAACGTCATTACCCCATAATCACCTTTAGCCATCATATTTGGATAAATATCATTAAGTCCCGGTCCCCAATTCCAACAATCAGCACCATAGCATCCTGTGGTATTGGCACCCCATGGGCCGCCGTCTTTAWGCCAACCAATATTTACTCCATAAAATGCAAAAGGTCCTGCAAAATAAACCCCTTCCRTATCCAACACCCATTCTTTCTCATTACCCACACCACCAGAAAGCGCTATCCAAAGAGGGTCGTTCACGTAGTTCAAATTATCTTGTGTTACTTTTACGACTACAGAATCCATCTTCACTTCTAATCCTCCGCTGAGTACAGAAAATTTAATCACATAATCTCCCTTAAAGGCAAATTTAACTGTGTCTATCATCCTTCTGGAGGTTCCTGTTCCATAATCCCACATGGATATAGTTCCGGGTGTAGCGTTTTTAAGAATTACGGTATTTCCACCGGCATCTGCCTGTAAATCCTGGGTCACAGTGTACTGAATTTCTGATTTATCGAGCGTCCTGTCAATACTGTGCTCATTTTTTTTACACGCACTGAACAGCAAAGGCATCATCAGCACTGCAAATATTTTTATATTTAGTTTCATTTCTTTAATGATTAAAATGGATGATCTGTTACCAACCTGCATTTTGTTTTAACGTTCCATTAGAAAGACCGATCTGGGTATATGGTATTTGCTGCAAACCTTTTGTAGCAATGATATTTGCAGCAGATATTTTTTTCTCTGCACTTACACCACCATTTAATACCGTTGAAGTTTCGGCAATTTCCTGAGCTGCTTTATCTATTCCCTGACGTAGTAAATCATAATAGCGTATTCCTTCAAAAGCAAATTCCAGTCTGCGCTCTCTAATGATATTAGCCTGACTTATCGCCAGCGGAGTAAATGCACCCTTATATGCACGTTGCCTAACAGCATCAAAATAGGTTTGCGCATTTCCACTTCCCAGCTCTGCCGCCATCAACAATACGTCAGCATAACGGATAGATACATAATCCTGGAACTGGCCAATCTGGAAGCTGGTATTACCATGTGATTCTGGCAGAGGCTTGCCGTCTAAACCGATCATTGGGCTATATTTCTTTACATAGTAACCAGTATATTCTCTTTGGCCTTTTTGATTGGTGAAGGGCAAATTTTCGTCTACAATTGAAATGATAGAGCCTGCTCTTCTCGTATCGGTAGGCAAGTATGCATTCCACAGTTTAGGGTTTACTGTTTCAGCACCCCATCCGTTTCCATACGGGTAAAGTGCCTGCTCACGAATACCTGTCATTACCATCCAGTGGTTACCGTCGGTATTTCCTTCATAATCACTTGTATAAGTATATTTTATTGCAAAAATKGTTTCTTTATTATCCTCACCTGCATATGATGTTAATGATGCAGCAGGCCATAGGTTTGCAAAATTTTCAATTAAACCGTATCCACCTTTAGTAATTACATCTTCAAGATATGCAAGGGCTTCTGGTTTAGATACAAGACCAACTAAATCTGCCTTTGCATAGTAACCCGTATAGAACAAGAATACACGGCCTATCAGCGCTTCAGCAGCATACCTGGTAACCCTACCATGATTGGCAACAGCCTGAGCCGGATAAGCAACTTCCGGTAAATTTGCTGCAGCGAATTTTAGATCGTCAGCAATTACCTTGTAAACTTCATCCGGATTACTCTGTGGTAAATTCTCGGTAGATGGAGCTGTTAACAGTGGAATATTACCCCAAAGTCTAACCATATCAAATAGCAGGTAGGCACGCAGAAAGCGGGCCTCAGATTCGTATGTTTTTCTCAACTGAGTATCGTTACCCCATTCTATCTGATCCAATTTGCCCAGAAGGGTGTTGCAACGAAACAGCGCTTTATAATACAAAACCCAGTTTCCATTATATAAATTTTGGTCTGATGGTGAACGCGACTTATCAAATTCATCAATCATCTGATAACCAAAACCATCGGAATTTCCGGTTGCGCCAAAAGTATTATCAGACATTACTTCGGCTGCAACCGGCAAGGCAATACCCTCAGACCACACAATTTGCAATCCGTCATAACAACCAACAAGTGCAGTAAATGCATCCTTTGGTGTTTTGTAAAAATTTTGATCTGTTACTGCTGTCACTTGCTCAGTATCCAGAAAACCTTTTTTGCATGCACCTAACGATAAAAGGCTTAGTGCAACAGCATATATTTTTATAGCTTTCATATTTTTATGATCTTGTAGTTAAAACTTAAGATTGGCTCCTATCATGAATGTTCTTGGTCTTGGATAATAACCTAAGTCTATACCCGACGCGAATCCTCGAGTACCATAACCTATTTCCGGATCCATTCCATCGTATTTTGTAAAGGTGTAAACGTTTAATGCAGCAGCATATAACCTTACCTGTTTCAGGTAGCTCTTTTTAAATACCTTACCAAGATCATAACCAACAGTGATGTTACTGATCCGTAAGAAATCACCTTTTTGAATATACAGATCAGAGAAATTACTCCAATTCCGGTTGTCTTCTGTTAAACGGGGAATGGTATTCGATGAACCCTCTCCGTGCCATCTATCGAGTATTCGGGTGGTATAATTACCGAACTGACTAGACGGATTTCTGTAAGATTGAACAATATCATTTCCGGCAACCCCAGAAGCCACAACAGAAAAATCGAAACCTTTGTAATCACCCGAAAGTGTGATACCAAATGTATAATTCGGGTTCGGATTACCAATCATGCCTCTATCCAGATTATCTATCATACCATCTCCGTTAACATCTACATACTTAACATCTCCAGGAGCAGCAGTTGGTTGTATTACCTTACCATTGGCAGATCTGTAATTTTGAACCTCGGCTTCATTCTGAAAGATACCGGCTGTTTTTAACCCCCAGAAATAACCAATTGGGAATCCGGTTTGAGCACGATAGAACTCAAGTGCATTGTTGAACAGTTCATTCTCTCCACCATGAATAATTTCATCGGAAGTAGGAATATTTGTAACTTTATTTTTATTGTAAGCACCATTAACCCCAACAGAATAATTAAATTCACCCACCTTGTTTCTATAAGTAAGTGCCAGTTCGAGACCTGTATTCTTCACATTACCACCATTAATAAAAGGAGGAAGGGCTCCAGCTGTGGCAAGAATTGGTACGTCTATTAACCAATCTTTGGTAGTTTTATTATACCAGTCGAAGTTCAACGCAAATTTGCCTTGCAAAAAATTAGCATCAAATCCGATATTAGTCTGTTCTGAGGTTTCCCATTTCACCGCGGGATTGCTGATTCGTTCCTGGTAGCCGCCTGGAGTAAGCACACCCTCATCAGGGCCAAAAATATAGTTTGTATTATTTAGCTTAATTGGTGCCAGATATTGAAAAGCAGCTATGTTCTGACTTCCTACCTGCCCCCAGCTGGCACGTACCTTAAGAAAGTCTAACCAGTCCTTTTGTCCCTGCATAAAACTTTCGTTTGTTACGACCCAGCCTGCGGAAACAGAAGGGAAATACCCCCAGCGGTTTGCCGGGCCAAAACGTGAAGAACCATCAGCTCTGAAAGTGGCATTTAACAGGTATTTTTCTTTGTAGTTATAATTTAACCTGCCAAAATAAGATAGCCTGCGATCCGGCTCGTTAGGTCCACCCCCAATAGTAATACCTGCTACGGTTTTACCGGTTGCGTTACTTAGCCAGGCATAATCAAAACCATCAGCAAACAAATTGGTATTGGTTCCAAAAATATTAGAACCATCTGCACGATATGCAGAACTACCCACCATGGCTTCAAAAGTATGGTCATTATTTAAGGTAAATTTATAGCTCAATAAATTATCCCAGATCAGAGATTTACCTTTATTCATCGACTGGCTGGCTTTGTTAACAAGGTTATAAGTGTAAACCGAAAGGCTGTAGACAGGGGTATAAGAACGACTTTCGCCTGCACTGTAATCCATACCTAAGCTGGTTCTGAATTTTAGATTTTTAACCGGTTCGATTACCATATAAATATCACCCAGTATACGCTGAGTATTATTTTTGTTCTGGCTGTTATATACCATAGATGCATAAGGATTTGCCTCAGCATTGTTCCATGTAGACTTACTGTTGTCGAAGAAGTTTCCATCCTCATCATACATCTTCAAAAATGGGCTGGCACTAAATGCTCCACGAAGCGTGTTATTATACTGATTACCAACACTTATACCATTATTTTTAATATCTGTATAGGTTAAGTGCTGACCGATTTTGATGATATCTTTATAAAAATTATGCTCAGAATTGATTTTAAAGCTGTAGCGTTGGTAATTAGACAAGCCTTTGCCCCCTACTATACCTTCCTGCCCGGTATAAGATAAACCCAAGGAATAAACTGAGGCTTCAGATGCACCGGATGCACCAAGTGCATAATTTTGTGTAAGCGCATTGTCTACAAACATCTCGTCCATCCAGTTTGTACCTTTGCCAAAAGCTTTTATCTCATCATTAGTGAACAGTGGTTGTTTCCCCCCGTTTACAGCAGCTTCGCTCATCATAGCTGCGTATTGTGAAGCATCAAGCAACTCTAATTTTTTTGCAACATTTTGTACACCTGCGTAAGCATCAAAAGTGATTTGTCCTGTCTGCCCGCGTTTACCTTGTCTTGTGGTTACCAACACAACACCATTAGCCGCCTGCGAGCCATAAATAGCCGCAGATGCAGCATCTTTTAAAACATCGATCGATTCTATATCTGATGAGTTTAAATAGGTGATATCGCCGGTAAGCACTCCATCCACAACATATAGCGGCGATGCATTGCCAATGGTACCTAAGCCTCTTATGGTTACTTTGATGTTTTCGCCAGGCTGACCAGAAGTAGATGTAATCTGTACGCCGGGAGTTTGCCCCTGTAAACCCTGCAAGGCGTTAGTGGTACTTTGCTTTTGCAGCGTTTCTCCTTTAATCTGAACTGTGGCGCCGGTTACCAGTTTCTTTTGCTGAACGCCATACCCCACTACCACTACTTCGTTGAGGCCCTGGTTATCTTCAGCTAAACTAATGTTGATGGTGTTTCCTTGTCCAACTGTTACTTCTTTGGCTACAAAACCAATAGAGCTAACCTGTAGTACATCCCCGGTTTGGGCATTAATGGTGTATGCACCATCATTATCGGTCCCTGTTCCGCCAGTTTTTCCTTTTACTTTTACCACTGCACCCGGTATGGCGAGCCCATCCGCTGCAGTTACTTTTCCACTGATCTGACGCTGCTGTGCAAATAAAGATTCGCTAAAAACAAGCAGTGAAAGAAACATCAGCAGAAAAATATGTTCTCTTTTAATCATAGAATTCTTTTTCATGCCGTTCATAAAGATTTAGTAAATAATTGATTCATTTTATATTGGTTTAATTTTAGTTAGAGCTTTATTGTAGTAGCCTTACCATTGTAAGTAATACTATGATTCGCCTTTTGGTTAAAGTCTAATGCCTTGGCTGATTTAGGGGTAATCACCACGATCTTAAATGTTCTATTTTCCAGCATTCCCTTAAAACTTCCTTTGCGATCACCTACTGTAAGCGTTTTGGTTTTTTCGTCGTAATTGAAATCTACCGTAGCAAAAGCACCTTTCTCATAGTTGTAATTGGTACCCTCATCCTCATAAAGAGAGAATGAAGCATTTTTTCCGGTATACACAAAGAGATAAATCATACCATCCTTGTCCTGAAGGCAGATACACATCTCTGTTCCTGTCTTTGTACTTATAAACAGGATTAATTAATAGCGAAGGGCCAAAAAGGAATGCATCCGACAAATTAGAAGCTTTAAGGTCCTGAGGAAAGTCCATCATTAAACCGCGCATCATGGTATAATCGTGATGATAAGTGTTGCCGGCAATTGAATAGATATAAGGCATCAGTCTATATCGCAACTTATTGTAGTACAGCATGCTTTTATAAGCAGGGTGACCCTCTGGCGCAATGTTATAGATCTCTCTGAAAGGAAACTGTCCGTGTACCCTAAACAAAGGAACAAAAGCGCCAAACTGATACCATCTGGCATTTAGTTCTCTCCACTCTTCCAGGTCTTCTTTATTAGGTTTCTCATACCGTTTTTCAACAGAAAAACCACCAATATCCATGGTCCAGTAAGGCATACCCGAAAGCGAAAAGTTTACCCCTGCACCGATCTGGGTTTTCATGTCTTCCCATCTCGAAGCGATATCTCCGCTCCAGGCCGCAGCAGCATATCTTTGCAGGCCTGCATATGCCGACCGTGTTAAAATAAACACCCTGTTCTCGTTGTTTACTTTACGTTGTCCTTCGTAAACACCTTTGGCATTAACCAGTGGAAATGCATTGAAATAAGTTGTAGACGATCCTTCATAAGTTGGATTCATCAGGTCTTTTCTAATCTCCACCGGTAAATTCGAATGCATATCCGGTTCTGTAGCATCCATCCACCAGGCATCTATACCTTTGCTATACAACCTTTTGTTCATCAGCTCCCAAAATGCAGTTCTCGCTTTAGGATTAAAAGCATCGTAAAATGTATTCGAATATCCTTTGCCTATCCAGTCTACACGGCCATCCACTATGTTTCTTTTATAAAGGAAATTTTCTTGGTTTAATTTATCATAGATATCGAAACCCTTATTAAACTTAGGCCAAACAGAGATCATCAGGTTCACATTTTGTTTGTGAAGAGATTTGATCATCCCATCAGGGTCAGCAAAACGCTCAGGGTCAAACTGCTGACTACCCCATTCCGGCTGCTTCCAGTACGACCAATCCAATACAATATTATCAAGTGGAATTTTTCTGTCGCGAAATTCTTTTACCGTTGATAAAATCTCATCCTGTGTTTTATAGCGTTCTCTGCTTTGCCAAAAGCCCATAGCCCATTTTGGCATTAATACCGCTTTTCCGGTTACTGTGCGGTACCCGCTAATTACCTGATCGGCATTTGCACCCCCAATAAAATAATAGTTAATTGAGGCACCAGATTCGGAACTAAGCGCAAAGGTATTTTTTAATGATTCTGGCAAAGGAGGCAAACAGGTTATACCCAGATATGATTCTCCTCCATCTGGTATCCATTCTATTTTGATTTTGGTTTTCTTATCTTTTTTTAATTCCAGATCTAGTATTGCCGATCCTGAATTCCAGGCCTGACGCCAAAAATCGGCAACAAGCTTATCATCAAACCAAACTTTAATATAACCTGCATATTTTAACTGAAGCTGATACAGCCCTTCAAGTTCGCTTCCCACGGCTCCCTCATAATGCACCACGGCATCCTGCATTTTTATGCTTGAAGGAAATTTATGCTGATCTGTTAACCAGTTTATAGATAATTCAGATATAGGTTGCTTAAGCAATACCTTTCCGGGTTCAGTTTTTGAAGTATAGGAAGCGGTAAGCCATCCTTCATCCCCTTCTTTAGAAAATAATTTCAATGCAGTTAAAGGCTGGTAATCTCTTATGTCGCCAGCGCGTGTAATTGAATAATTATCCCAAAGCAGGCCATAACCTTTATTAGAAACAAAAAAAGGAACACCTATTTCTGTATTGTACTGCACAAGATCTACCCTGCGTCCGCTATAATTTACCAGCCCTTGCTGGTGCTGCCCCAAACCGTAATATGCTTCATTTTCCTGCGCATCGAATAGCTGAGAAACCTGATAGGATGGCTCTCCATTAAATACTTTAGGGATAAGTGAAAGCCCTTCTGTTTTTGTTTGGGCCAGTAACACCTTACCGTTGGCATCACGATAAGTGATTAAACCTGTTTTAGTAGATACTTCAACTTTTAACGATGAAGTACTTAAGGTTACCTGGTCGGCTGAGTTGGTTGTTGTAAATTTAACAGCAGCATCTGAAAGCTTAACAGCCATTAAACTTTTGTCGCCAGGAAACTTGTCTGTCGCAATTGCAGTTACATGAATGATCTGATCGGATACTGGCTGAAGTTTTATTTTTTTAATTCCTGAGGGAGAATGTTGAATGGGAATTTCAATTCCTGAGGTTGTTTGCACATCATCTTTTACTTGCCCGTTTACATTTATATATAGTAACATACTACCTATAAATATTACGGCGCTCACCCTAATTTTTCGCATAGAAATAAATACTGTTTATACTTGGTTTATTTATTTCTAAAGGTATATGCAAGCAAAAAAAGGCAGGGCATTCAAATGATAACAATTAGGTATTCATATGTTAACAAATCTGCTAAAATGAGCATTAAACAGACTCTTGATCGGGTTTTGTTAAGGCATACGCTGATGGCAGCATATTGAATTCCTGCTTAAAATATTTACTGAAATGTTTAGGGTTACTGAAGCCAACTTCATAGGCTACCTCGGCAATGGTCATTTGCGATTTCAGCAACAAGGGTTTAGATTTTAGCAACCTGTAAGAGCGTATGTATTCTACAGGTGATTTACCTGTTAGCGGAAGTACTTTTTTATATAAACCTACCCTGCTCATATTCATGTCTGCACTTAACTGGTCGACAGTATAAGCGGAGTCTGACAAATGTTTTTCTATATGAATAGACAACTGTCTGATGAACTTATCGTCAACAGATTCAATTTCTGTTTCCAGTGGTTTAAACTCTACCTGCTTTTGGTAGGTCTTTTTTGAAAGCGCCTGCTGCTGCAGTAAGTTCCTTATTTTAGACAAAAGGATCTCAAAGTTAAAAGGCTTGGTCATATAATCACTTGCACCGGTTTCAAGGCCCATCAATTGTTCGTCTTCGGTAGTTAGCGCGGTAAGTAATATCACAGGCAAATGGGCCGTACGCTTATCCGCTTTAATTTTCCGACAAAGATCAATACCGTTCATTTCAGGCATACTCACATCACTAACAATCAAATCAGGATGTATCGAAAGTATTTTTTGCCAACCTTCTTTACCATTGGCTGCCTCGGCTATCTGGTAGTATTCTTTTAAATTATCCTTTAAATAAAACCTAAAATCCTCATTATCTTCTATCAGCATGAGCACCGGCTTTTTACTTTTCCATACAAACTTGGGATCGCTTACCGAATTTTCATCTACCCCAGCGGTAATGAGCAGGTCGAGCTTAGGTTCCGGATCGGAAGTTTCCATATCCGTTTTAGGAAAAACAAGGTAAACTGTAAATTCAGTGCCTTCATTCACAATACTATCAACCGTAATATGCCCACCATGCAACCTTACAAATTCCCGGGTAATCGACAAGCCTATACCACTCCCCTGGTTAACAATGGAATCGGGAACGTCATTTTGAAAAAACCTTTCGAATATCCTTGCCTTGTTATCTTCTGGAATACCAATACCCGTATCAGAAACTTTAAGAATTAACTGGGTTTGTTTTTGTTCATTAATGGTAGTGAGCAAACTTACTTTCACTTTACCACCCTGTGGTGTAAATTTAAATGCATTCGAAAGCAGATTAAACAGTATCCTTTCAATTTTATCATGATCAAAAAAAGTAATCAGGCTCTTTCTATCGGTTTGAAAACTAAAACTGATGTTCTTTCTGTCGGCTATATCACTAAAGGAAAACGACAGCTCCTGAATAAAAGAAATGATATCTCCTGTTTTAGGATGCAGTTTTAATTCGTGCACTTCCATTCTTCTAAAATCCAGCAATTGATTTACCAGATTCAGCAAGCGGCGCCCGTTCCGCTGAATCATCTGAAGTTGCGGTCTCTCTGAATCCTGAGCTTGTTTAATCAGTTTCTCAAGTGGCGTAATGATCAGCGACAAGGGCGTTCTGAATTCGTGACTTACATTGGTAAGAAATTTTATCTTAAGCAGATCCAGTTCATGCATCCGTTTCGCTTGTTGTCGTTCCTGTTCTATTAAAAACTCCTTCTTTATCCGTTGAATGCCACGATGCCGGATAAAAAACAGCGTACCGCCAATTAGCAATACGTAAATGATATAGGCTAGCGTTGTTCTCCAAAATGGAGGCATAATGGTAATATTAAGGCTGGTCTCATTGTTCACCCAATTTCCCGAAGCATCAGTAGAAACCACTTTAAAAGTATATTCACCCGGATCAATATTGGTATAGGTTGCCAATCGGTTATCCCCCTGAAGTTCCTGCCAGTGCTGATCAAATCCTTCCAGCCTATACCGGTATTTTATTTTTTGAGGATTAAAAAAGTTCAGTGCTGCAAACTCAAGTGCAAATCCATTCTGGCTATGGTTCAGCTTTAAATCTTTTGTAAAAATGATAGACTTCTTTAATAAAACCCTTCCATTTACCTGGTCATCAATGCCAATACTCCTGTTAGAAATCTGCAGATCGGTAAAAACGATAATAGGCCTGGTATTGTCATTTCTGATATCGCCCGGTTTAAAAAGATTAAAGCCATTTGCCCCTCCAAATAAAAGTTCTCCCGATTTGGTTTTATAGCCTGCATTGGCATTAAACGCATTGCCCTGCAAACCATCATGTTCATCATACTTACGAAAGGTATAAGAGAATTTGTCTGTGCTTATCTTCTTAACAATGATCTCAAACAAACCATTCGCCGTGCTTATCCAAAGATTTTTGTCATTATCTTCAACCACTTTTAATGTAGTCATTTCAGTGAGGCCATCTTTACTGTCGAAATTCTGGAACTGCCCTGATTCAGGATTTAGCCTACTTAAACCATCACGTGTAGATATCCATATAAAACCATAGCTATCCTCCATCATGCCATAAACAACATTATTAGTCAACGATTTTTTATTGCCTGGTTTATTCTTGTAATGAACAAATCTGCCATCCTGTTTCATTTCATCAACGCCTTCAGAGGTACCTATCCATATATTGCCTTTTCTATCCTCTATTAAACAGGATAGCGAATTTGAAATTATACCATTCTTTTCTCCTACCTTTTTGTGAAGAAAAATGTGTTTGTTTCTATCGAATTTATCCAGCCCACCACCTAAGGTAGCAATCCATAAATTTCCTCTCCGGTCTTCAAGAATGTCCCACACCCGGTCATCAGTCAAGCTATTTGTATCTTGGCTATTGTGTTTATAATTGATGAACTTTGTACCATCAAAGCAGCTTAACCCGCCAAAATAAGTACCTACCCATAGC
>NZ_JBFTNT010000198.1:0-8044 GCF_056397585.1 Pedobacter sp. 05L430
GCCTTCTCGGTTCCTTCAATTAAAAAGCGCGTCCGGCCTCCTGTTGATTTATTAAGATCAAAAGAAAAATTATATACGTTATTGGAGTTATCCAATAGCTGCTGTAAACTCTCTCCGCTGTCTATAAATTCTAGTTTTCCGGTTTGAGTTGCAAGGTTACTGTTATGTGCAAAAGAAAAGGCATTACTTACAAAGGGAATTAAATCTGCCTCAGACACGGTTTTCTTGGTTTTGTTTGCAACAAGCAGTGGCTCGCCCGCTAATAGATTTGAACTCAGGTTATTGAAATAATAACGGCTGCTAGCTGGCTTACTGGTATTTAGATCGGTGATGTTTTCAAAGAAACTGTTTTTCAGCTTGAGTAGAAAAGTAAATTTTGTTCCCTCTGTTAAAGGATTTCTAATTACATCCAGACTATTCACTTTTGCATATAATTTTCCGCCGAAATCACTTGGCAGAAAACGTAATCCCAGTGATTTCATAAGAACGTTACAGTCTTCAGATGGCTGCAAAGCTATATCAGGACATTTACCCGAACTGTAAAATGTATGGGGAAACTCCACTGAAAAAAGTGCTTTATATTTTATTTTTATCATTACAAAAAGATTGGAGGTTAACTTAATTGTCGCTAATGGTAACTTCTGTAATTGGAGGTGCTTCCATTTTAGGTTCAAGATCAATGAAACTCATGGTTCGGATTTTATAAATTACGTTAGGCATGTACTTTGCACCAAGTGCTGCCCAAAGGTTATTTTGTTGTTCAAAAGTGATGGGATGTAAATTGACCAGCAAACGACCCACCTTTTGCCATGGTTTGTCGTTATCAACTTTTGCATTGATCCCAGGATACTTATCGCTATCAAAGACCTGATTGCCTTGAAAGAATGAAATTACGTAAGATAGTAGTCTTAATGCGGTAGAGTAGTTATTAGCAAAGACAGAAAAAATAACAAATACATTCAGGTTAACCGGGGGATTAATTATTTGAATCTTGTCATCTGTTTTCCGATAGTTGTATTGAGCATCAGAAACGCGATCTTCCTCCAGGTTTACCAGCGTTAAAATTATTTTAGATACCTCACCGCCGTCTGATACAACAGCAAATGTTCCATCAGGAGTCATCAGTGAAGAGATCATTACAATATCTTCATTTCCGAAGTTTGTGGCGTCCTTGCGTTTAAGATAAGCGTTGAGCTCATCTGATAAAAATTCAAGTGCTGTGCGTAACATGTGTTTAAATAAAGTGTAATCTTAATTCTTTGAATAAACAAACTGCCTTGCGGCAGAGATATCCGGATTAAATAGTAAATTATACCCGTAGTCTTTTAACTTCTGATGATTAAAATTATCTGTATGTGTTTCAATAATAATCGCATGTATCTTTCTTAGATCCTCTTCTTTTGATGCCTCAATTAGAAATTCTTCGTAACCTTCAATATCTAACTTCAGTATGAAAACGTCCCTGTCAAGTTCGTTGATGAAAGAAAATAACCCAACAGATTCAACAGATAAAAAGTCATTGGAATTTGGTATCGACGTCCATCGCCCACTCCAATCACTTTGATCTGGTGAATAAAGATTTAATGTCCCGTTGGTTACTGAAACTGCCTTGTTCAATGCCTTTATTTTTCCAAACCTTTTAGCGTTTTCATTTAAATACCAGAAGCTATCGGGGTTTGGTTCAAAGGAAATCACATCAACGTTTTTTAGATGCCTGGCACACATTATCGAAAATGCACCAATATGAGCACCACAATCAATCACATAACTTTGAGTTAAAGGTTCAATGTGCGCAAATCGGCTTTTAATACAGTACATGTCCTGGTTAATAACTTCAGGAATAACCCAACGATCATCATCAGTATCTTTCCTGTAAACAATATTTAAAAGATCATTCATCATTTATCTATTAAGCAAAGGTTGATTTGGTCTTCTTATTGGTCTCTGACGTTCTTAATAAGTAGCTAAAAAAAGTATCCTCATCAAGAATATTCGGGTATTGATTTTCCTCTAAATAACCCCTAACCATGTTAGCAGAAACCATATAACAATAGGAATTGGGATTGAGCATTTGTTGATGCACGTCATCACTARCCTTTTGAAAAAATGCCGCCGGATTGCTCCAGCAAATAGGCTGGATCTGTTCAACCTTTAATTCATACCATGAGGTTTTGCCCTCATTTAAGGTTGCTGTTAAGGCTTGTGAGCCAATTGTTAGCCACTCTATTGGTTGTCCGGACCGTAAAATTTGGCAAACACGATTATAATAACCAGAGGCAATATTACTGTTCAATGATGCTCCCATAAAATTATTTGTAACCTCTCCAGAACGTTCCCGGTACCCCATAAACTCATACATATTCAAAATATCCATCAAGGGCTGGATTGATTTGATAACAACACAATCAGAATCAATCCATAGCCCACCAAATTTTTTAAGCAAAAATGCCCGTATAAAATCTGCCCGATGAGCTACATATAAATCATTAAGTTTGATGTCGAGGTCAGAATCCCGCAATTCATTAAAGCGTTCAGGGGTTAGCAGTTGTACATTTTCTACATGTGCAAATACTGTTTTCTGGCATGCCCGAATCCATTCCGGAAGGTCGCCTTCCCAATATAGCCATACTGGTAAGTTTTTCTTTTTAAGATTAGCCATCTTTGCTGTAATGCTTTAATTCAATTTCTTTAAAACCAGTAGGGAATCTGTTAGCTGGATTTTCTGGTAATTCTTTTTTGAAATAAGTTCATTTGCAAATGCAATTACGTCGGGGAAGTAATCAGCAAAGTCATGGAACGCGAGGTAACCTCCAATTTCTATCCAGGATGCAAACTGTCTGAAGTCATTAGAAATATTTAAATAATCATGTAAGCCATCTAATAACAATAATGATATTGGGTGATTCCATTTTACATTTTTGGATTCATCAACTATTGACATCACTGTTTCAGATAAATTGGCTCTTTCAATATTTTTTTTGAAATGAGCTAAAGATGGTTCAAACTGTTGCAATCCCTGATCTGTAGAACCTAATATTCCATTGTGCGGATCAATTGAATAAACTTTTATCCCATCTGATACCGACTTARCCAGCTTTCCAAGCAGAATTGTTGCTTTGCCGTGATAGCTGCCAACTTCAACTAAATGTCCATTTGGGAATTGAGTGCATGCTTTTAGTCCAAAAGCAATTAACAATTCGGCTTCTCCTTCACTTAACCACCCATCAATTTGTTTAATTTCATTTAAAACTTGGACAGGTAAAAACAATGACTGTTTATCGTCTTCTTTATGTGTTTCTTCGGGTTTTTGTATGTAGTTATTTAAATGCCTACGGGTATATTTCCTAAGCGTATCGTCGTAATTACGATTTATTGGATGTACCCAAAACGCATTGGGATCATTAAAAGCACAGTCTAATTCTTGTGTTGTATATGCTTTTTTGTATTTAACAAAGTCATGGCAACAGGGATTCAATTCAATATCATAGCCAAGCAAACTCACCATAGTTGGCAATATGATCTCTTCTGTCGCCCATATTTTTGTATGCTTCATTATATTTTGAAGAATATTGTTCGTTTTGAAGAGCTTAACCAGATCCTTTACGGCATCGTAAGTGAATACAGTTGAGGGCCAAAAAGACCAGTGAACAAATTTGCTTTCACCATCTTTAAAAGTTTTAAGCAGTGGTTTCCATAAATCATATTCTTTAAATGCCTGAATGGAGGTAAAAACGTCAGTATTGTTTACAGTTATATGCTCAGGTCGGTTAGATAAAAGTCCGATATTGCTTTTTTGCGAAAAGAAATCCCACATGAAAGTAGAATATGCTGGCTGTAGACTTAATTGATCGGAATCTACAATAGTTAAAATGTCAAAAGAAAAATTATCGAGTGCAAATTGCATACATTCAAGCGCAAAATTGTGCAGGTAGCCATGTGCTACCGGTATAACAGTGGGGTTTACTACAGCTCCAAATTCTTCAAAAGGAAATGAGCAGGAGTTTAATTTAAGATCGGCGTTACTGTTAAAAATAACGATACTTGAGGAAGGGTCTTGAAAATGTAGATTGCGAACCATATCAATTACACAATCTAAGCTTTCATGCACCAGGCAAGCATAAACATTCTTTAACTGTTTTCTAACATTCTTTAAATTCCATTTATCTGAAGCAGTTTGAGCATGTTTAGGATAATATTTTAAATCAAAGTTCATTATCCGCTCTATATCCATTACCGGGTATGGGTGCCACCAATCGCCTGAAGTTTTTTTCAGGCTAATGTTCTGATCATGTATCATGTGGACAGACATCTTTGAATCTGTAAGTGCGGTTACTTTTTCGGGTGAGGCAGCCCAAACAAATAAGCCATCAACACCTACATTTATATCTTTATACTGATTTTTTTCCCAGTAAGATCGCTGATAACAAAGCGAACTTCCCAGCAACCATTTACGCTGATCTGGAGGATATCTATATTGAAAGGCTTCTTTTTTTAGCAGGTCGTAATAAAGTAAATTATTTATCCCACAAATATCAGCATTACGCTCTTTCAACTCCTCTACCTGATATTTTATCCGATAGTTAGCATACCAATCATCATCGTCCCAATTAACTATTATGCTCCCCGAGGCATGCTTACAAGCTATATTAAGTTTTGCACCCAAAGATATTTGATGATCAAGTCTTATGTATTTTATATTATCAACCTCTGGAACCAAGTCCCGGATACAATCAGAACCGTCATCAATTATAATTAGCTCTTTATTTTGGTACTCTTGCCTGTGGAAATATTTAATAGCGTGCGGAATAAAATATCTCCTGTTAAAGGTTGGCATTACACAAGAAACCAGAGGAAGCATATTAAAGAAGTTTTGCAGGCTAACCAGTGTAAATTGTAAAGCTTCGCTAGAGGTTTGTCACAATAACACCCTGATAATAAATTAAGTAAATTCTGAAAATCATTTAATTTATATACTCATAAAGCTAGTCCCTTTGTGAACCAACATCAATAGTTAGTTATAACTATTTTTATTGATCACCTTCCTTAAACTAGTTGAACAAACTTCAATTGAAAGTGATTGGTTTATGGAACTTAAGTGAACGCCAAGACGCTCCTTACCCCTTTTAAAAAATAATTTCCCCTGTAAGCCGGTGAAAGGCCCGTCAACAATAATCACTTCATCACCACTAACAAGATTGGACTCTATTTCAAAAACCATTGTTTCGAACTTCATTATGTTGGATATTTCATCCTCAGATACCATTGCCGGTTTACCTTCAAAAGTTATAAATTTTAATACCCCTCCTATTTTTAATAGTTTGAAGCGCTCCCTTTCTGTTGAATTAATAAAAACATAATTTGGAAACATAGGCACTTTTATTTCTTTTTTACGATCGCTCCATTGCCTTATTACATTTTGTAAAGGCAAATAAGCTTTTATCTTCTTTTTGGTAAGTTCGTTATAGATTTTCTTTTCGAGATTTGGAAAGGTATAAACGATATACCAGTTGCTTTTTAGTACATTTTCCATAGCATAGTATATTAGGGATATATTTTTGATGGTAGAGATAATAATTAACTCATATAATAAAATTGATCATATTTAATTGATGATGAAATAGTTATTTATAATCATTTATAAGGATTACATGAACACTAAAAGTGTTTTTTTGACTACTAGCAGGTCTATATATTTCTTTTTGTTAAATATCTTTGATTAGAAGATGCCTAAAATTTCATGACGCTGCTCCGATTAATTCTAATTCTTCGATTTTATTAACCCTTAAAATACCATATGCTATTATATTGAAACGTCCCTAACGTTCAACCAAATATTATCTAAAACGACTAAAGTTATGGAACATAACGCAGGAGAAATCGTTGAACTAGCTGTTCGACGACAAAATGTGAATATTAGCGAATTATCCAAGCGCTTAAATGTAAACAGAAGGACCTTGTATAATTGGTTTAGACAAAAGAAATTGCATACAGATGTAATTTTAGAAATAGGTAAGGCTATCAATTATGACTTTTCAAGTGATTTTGAAGGAGAATTAAAACAATTAAATCATAATGAGGATCTAAGGTCTTTTAAAAAGGACTCTAATTCTGAACATCCTKATTCCGTCTATTATTGGATGGAAAAATACATAGCCTTACTTGAGGATTATAAACGGTTGGTTAGAAAGGATTCAACCCATAACATGCTATCGTAACAGTGCTATATCTTAAGGAACATATTCAGGGCAGCTGTCTGATGGGATAGATGCCTGATATGAATTAGGGAAAGTTCTTCAATTTTAAAAAAGAAACTGCCCTGATTATGCTCCGGGCAGTTTCTTTTTTTAGTATCCACCTCCACCGCCATTGTTTCCTCCATTGCCCGTACTTGCGGCAACCAGAACAATGTTGCCTCTTATCTCGCCACTTGTAAAATCAGAACTATGGATATTAACATACCATTTTCCTGATAAAAGCTGACTGATCTCTGCAGCGTTCAATACTCTGGTAGTTCCTGTAAGAGTACCTGAGCTGGCAGTGGTAAAGCCAGGTATTTCAATTACAATTGGTGAACTGGTTAAGTTTGATCCATTTTCTGCACCGTGAAAGTGCATTCCTGTCGTTGTTGCAGCAGCAGATCCAAGCTGCCATGTAATGGTATAAGCAATCGTTTTGGACTGTTCATTATAAGTGATGTTTGCCGTGCCTGTTCCAGTTGTTGTAACTACCGGAACTTCATTAGAGCCATTTAACTGGACCATAGCTGTATAAGTTCTGTAGGTAACATCAGGTCCGTTGCTTTTCTTTTTACACCCTGAATAAAGAACCAGCAGGATGACTGCCATAGCAAGTATGGCAGAAAAGAATTTTACAGAATAAGTTTTCATAGTAAGTAATTTAAATGATTAATTAATTACTCCGATTGACAGTACAGCAGAGGGCGATAAGTTTGATGAGCGTTTGGAATTTGTCCTGTCATCATCGCTTCACTATCTAATACGCAACTATTTGTAAATGGTTGCCTGATGTTTTGCTTATTTCAGCTAATTCTGTTCTTTTGAATATTTAAGGAAAGACAATAAAACTTTCTCATCCTTTTCCAATAGCTTATTTGTTGGATTAGCTAATATGCTTACCCGCTTTAACCACTTATGAAGTGCATCATTTTTATGTGCTTCCAGAAGTAAAGGATATACATATGAACTTTTGCAAACAGCTCTGGTGTTTCCCAATTTTTTAGCAACAGAATCTAAAACTTGTATTTCAGTTTTCGCTTTAGAACAACCCTCCTGAGTTTTCAGACAAGTTGCAAACTGCCTCAACGCTTCCAAAGTTCCGCCCCAGGTCCTAAAATCCTTGGCAGTAAAATCATTGCCAGTAATTTCTTTAATGTATTGATTGATTTGGCCCGACTCAATACTTCTACGCATCCCATCGTCAGTATAAAATTGAAAAAGTTCCTGTCCGGGGATATCTCTGCACTTTTTTACAAGCCTTGATAAATGCCGGTCTGTTAAAGCCATTGTATGCCTTACCCCTTTCTTGCCTACAAAACTTAAATGTAATGAGTTCCCTTTAATTTTAACGTGCTTATCTTTCAGGGTACTTAAACCGAAACTGCCATATTTCTGCATATAACTTTTTCCACCCACTCTCAATAATGTCTTTTGTAATAGATCAACACAAATAGCAAGCACTTTTTGTTCATCGAGGTGCTTACGTTTTAAATCTCTTTTAATCTTTTTCCTGGCTTCAGGCAATGCTTTGCCAAATTCCAGCAGCCTAAAATACTTATGTTCAGATCGTCTTTTGGTCCATTTACTATGATACCTATATTGTTTCCTATTAGCTGCATCAATACCCGTAGCCTGCAAATAACCATTAGATTTAGGACTTATCCAAACTGATGTCCAGGCTGGAGGTAAAACAAGTGATTTTATTCGTTGTAATTGATTTTCATCTGTAATTCTGTTGCCGTCCTTATCTTCATAATAAAATTTACCCGACTTCCCTTTTCTATAAATTCCGGGCATGGTATCAATAA
>NZ_JBFTNT010000199.1:0-8003 GCF_056397585.1 Pedobacter sp. 05L430
GGCGCAGGAGGTTATTTGGGATATGGAACAGGAGGGAAGTGGAAGTCCGCATCTGGTGTTTTAATTGGGGATATCCAAATTGGAGATAATGGAGAGGTGATCTTCAAAAACGATGCAGAGAAGGGTGAATTTGGATCTTATTTGTATGGAAAGCCCTTGGATTACGGGGTTAGTTTTTTAGCTGGTTATGAGCTTTTTAACAAATATTCTATCCAATTCAATAGTGAAATAGGACTGGCAAATTTGCAAACAACTTATAGCGGGATAAAACGGAAAGGGAAAATGAAAAATACCAGCTTTAGTATTTCACTCGGTTATAAGTTCTGATAAAAGGTTTTCTATTATCTATGACTGAGTCTTATTACTGTAAGCGTATTCTAAAACCAGGCTTATTGCTTCTTTGATTCTTTTCATTCCTTCTGGATTATTGATGTCAATTTCACAAAAAAGGCTGTCGGTAGTTTTGGCATGAAGTACCATATAATAAATACCTGCAACCAATAAACCGGCAATTGCCCTAAGATCGACATCATTTCCTTTCAACTCCTTATCTGTCAATGCAAAGAATGTGGAACTAAGTTGTTCTCGTTCTTCGCATACCTGATACATAATCTGGCTTCTCTGGCTAATTTGCCAAAGTACAATCTTCTGCATTTCTTCATTCTCATAGAAATAATCCAATTGATTAAGCAACAGATTTTTCAATATTTGCTTCGTGTCTTTCCCTTGGTTATTTTCGATCATGATACCTGCATCACCTGTTGCAGCCACCCAGTAGTCTTTGCTTTTTACATAAATTTCTATCAGATTATCAACTGAACCAAAATAAAGTTTAATTAGTTTACGGTCCAATCCTGCAGCTTTTGAAATGTTTGTAACGGTCAATCCGGTATATCCTTTGTCTTGGATTACAATTCCAACAGCCTGGATCAATTTCTGTTTTGATCTATCCTTATCGTTYAATGCCCCTTGGTATCTTTTCTTTTCCATAACAAACTGATTGTAGTAGCTAAATTATGGAGAAAGTCTGAGTTTCTATTCCTACTATTTCAACATGTTAGCAATGTTTATTGTAAAAAGTCAAATTACCTACAGAGATGTCGTACATAGCAGGTATGATCTTTATTTCTCTGCTATCTACGCGTTGCCGTATAATACTGCTTTGCTCAAGTATCTGCTGCACGGAACGGTAAACATTAAGTAAAGAAACCTTATTAACAAAAGATTCATTATGGCCTGTTCTGTTGCTTATTTCCGTAAATTCTTGTGAGATACACACTTTTACTTCCCTTAGCAAGCCCGAAAGATTTTCCCTCATCACATCGTCACAAGCACTCCTTACTGCCCCACAATTGGTGTGACCCATTACTACAATCAGTTTTGAACCTGCCGTGGCTATTGTATACTCCAACGATCCTAACACATGTGGAGATATAACATTGCCTGCAATGCGAATGTTAAAAATATCACCAATACTCTGGTCAAGAATCAGTTCAGTTGGAACCCTTGAATCCATGCAGCTCAATATTGATGCAAATGGCCTCGGATTGTCTTTTGTTTCCTGTACTTTTTGTAGCAAGCCGCGATGTTTGCTGCGTCCACTAAGAAATCTTTCATGACCATCTCTTAATATTTGTAAGGCAATATCAGGAGTCATTTCAGTGTGGTAATTTATATTGAGATCCATAATTTTAAGTGATTAGGGTTTATTATTCGCTGGCTTTCCCTTTTTCTTGCTGTATCATTTGCATCAATTGCAGACCCATTAAACCACTTAGGCTACCATCACTGCCGTTGCCACCACTTACAATTAGATCTGGGATGATCTTAATTTTTCCTTTTCCAATTTCTTCGGTTATTTTAAACTTGGTAAAGTTGTCGCCTCCCATGGCTTTTACTTGTAAGTCGTAAGCATCAGCTGTAGATTTACCTATGGCCATAATTTTTTCTGCTTCGGCCAATCCTGTTTTGGCTATTTTCTCTGCATCGGCAGTCGCATTAAGTTTGGTAGCTTCGGCTTGTGCACCAGCACGGGCTTTAGTTGCTTCAGCTTCTGCGTTTGCACGCATTTTAGTTGCCGTGGCTTCAGCATCAACCTGTAGTTTTAAACTATTGGCGTCACCTTCTGCCTTTTTTACCGTTGCATCAGCAGTGCGCTGAGCAATTTCAACACTTTGCTGTGCTTTTACAATTTCCTTTTGCATATCTGCAATTGCAGTTTCTTTCTCCATGCCCTGGCGCTGTTCCTGTGCCATTTTCTGTGTCTGATAAGTTTTTTGTTCCTCTTCTGCAATCTTACGGTCGGTAAGGGTTTTCATCAATGCCTCTGGTGGAAGAATATCACCTATTAAAGTATCTACAGCATTTACATTGTAATCATCCAGGACTGCTTTAATGTGTTCCTTTGCCGATTGTTGTCTTTCTTTACGGGTAATCAGAAAACTTATCACATCGCTGTCTTGTGCAGAATTTCGAAAATAATTGCCAATAGTAGGCTCTAATACCTGACTTACTAAATTACTCATGCTACCGAAACGGGCTATTACTTTGGGTGCCTCGGTTGCGGGAATATGAATGATCTGAGATACATCTAAATTGAAAGGGAAGCCGTCTCGGGAGCGGACGGTGATAGTACTCAGGTTCTTATCTAACTCATGAGATTCGTTCCTGGCGTTGGCCCAATTCAATACCAGATTAGTTGTAGGCACCAGTTCAACCTTCATAATGTATTTGTTGAATGGGTATTTGCCAGGGCCATAGGCTTCCATCCATACCCCACGCTGGCCTTTGCTTACAATATTGCCATGTTTGAAACTCTCCCCGGTTAAATCTTTACCGTCTTCACCGATGTAGCTGATCACAACGCCAACGAAACCAATAGGTACGTCGGTCATTGGTATTTCTTCAATCTGAATTGCCCATGGATTAATATTGTAACTACCTGCTAAAATGATTGATGGCTGCAAACCACGGTTACCATCATTTTTTAGAAAAACATCAATGTCCTGAAAATTATTGTGACCGGTAATTTGCTTTCCTGCAATTTGCCCGCTTTCAATTGGATGGCCGTCAAGCGTGGTTACAATGCCTACCATATTTTCATGTATGATGACCATGTCGGCAATTGTAACGGTGAAGGCAAATAAGTTGATACGATAAGTACCTGCAGTGATATAAGAGGTTTGTCGACCTTTTTGCCCATTGTTGTTTAGGAATTTTTCTGCATCCTGAAAATTATCCGATTCTACTCTTCGGGCAAGGATTGCACCTGTCGGTATTTCAGCACCATCGTTGGACAGGATYAATCCTATTTTACCTTCGGGTATAATGGTAAACCCGTGCATGTTCACATTGTATTGCCAGGGCCACATGCCCCAGTAAAGTCCGGGAGCCAGTGCTTTTGCCTGAAAACCAGCTTCTCCKTTAGTTGCAATAATACGTCCGTCTGGTAATTCTTTGTTGCTGCCAAAAAGCACAAATTTCTTGGTAACCAGTCCTACCTTGTTTTCGGGTACGATGACCATACCCAGGAAAACCCTTAGTATGAATTTGTAAAATAGGAGGGTGAACAGGATAGCGAAGACCCACCAGTAGATGAAAAAGATTTGAGAATAGTCCATGATCAATTAGTTTTAGGTGTGAGATATAATTTGATATTTATGATATAATTCATTGACTTCGTTTAGAACAAACTTCTCTATACATGAAAATATAAAAGTCTTATATATGTATTATTTGGTATTATTTTTATCTTATATTCATATTATGAATAAGGAAGACCTGCTACATCTCGAGAAGCTAATGAATTTTTTAGCTAGTAATTTTCTAAAGAAAAAGACATGGAAAGATGTCTCTAAGTCTGAGTGGGCGTACATTGTAGAAGAATTGAATGGGTTGTTACAGAACCGTAACAGAAAACAGAAAGTAAAAAAGAAACTGATCTATTTGGAGCAAATTATTTGTATGAACATCTTATTATCAATAAACTAAAAGCATATGAAAATCGAAAAGACCTCACTGGGTCCAGCAAACCGAACCTTAGTAAACTAAGTCGGATAGTGCAGGTGTTAGGCTATGATAACTACATCGATTTTATTAATTCGCACAACGAGGCATTTAGTTTTAACGATTTAAAAATTGATATCCCTAAGGTTACGGTTAACTACAAGTTATTGGACGAATTGGTAGGATTATGGTATTCTTTTAACCGTAACTTACCTGATAACCCGGAAGAAATTAATGAAGAAAGAATCTGGCGTTCGTCAGTTGAAATTTATAAATCTGAATCTTCGGGCGAATATCTGATAGAGAGAAGTGGGGGAGATAATCATAAGTACTATGGAAAAGTAACTTCTTATGCAGATTACATTTTCATTATCATGAACAGTAATACTTTTATCAGACAGCGGCACTTTATCTCACGCTTAAAAGATATAAATGAGAAATTAAAGCAGCCTAACTATAGGATAGAGGAAATGCATTTTATTAGTACCTGCATTAGTTTCAATCAGGAGCCAATTGCCTTATTTGAAATTTTTCAAAAAGCATCTAATACAAAAAACTACGTTGCGGATTCTATAAGTTTCCCAATAGAAAGTGAAGAGCTTCCGGCAGGAGTTGTTGCTTATTTAAAGGACACTGAGGGGAATCGAATTAATTATAAGTAGATTTAAACATAAGTCGATGTTGCTTGTTCTAATATTGGCAGCAATGGCGCCGCAACTTTATAATAGAATTTATGGAAAATGTAGTTCAAAAGGAGTGGGATATTGTTGAAAATAAACTGCACAAAATACTAATATTCAAAGATTTTCGGGAAGCTTTCGCCTTTATGGTTAAGGTGGCATTTGTAGCAGAGAAAAATAATCATCATCCTAAGTGGTGTAATGAATGGAATAAATTGGAATTTTGGCTAAGTACTCACGATGCAGGTAATATTATTACTGAAAAAGATAGAGCCCTTGCCAAGCAGATTGATGAATTGTTAAAAGTATAATTTAAGAATGATTATAGGCTTACCGTTGTTTGTTGTTGTGCTTTTTGTGTTGACGACCCTATTTACGCTGTTTTTGTTTTATCGCGTAATTAAAAGATCCTTACAGTTTAATGTTAGCAGTAAAGCCAATCTCCTTCTAATTGTTTTAAGTTTGTGGATTATTGTTCAGGCGATATTGGGTTTAAATTTTGTTTTCAGTTCCGATACTACTGTTTTTCCGCCTAAGATTGCCATTATGGGGGTATTCCCAGCTATTCTCTCAATTATGCTCGTATTTTTAACCCGGGGAGGTAGAAAGTTTATTGATGGACTCCCTATATTAAATCTCACTTATCTGCATGTAGGGAGAATTCCGGTGGAAATTATTTTGTACCTATTGTTTATCAATGGGACTGTTCCAGAACTGATGACATTTGAAGGGAGGAACTTTGATATTTTGGCAGGAATCTCTGCGCCTTTAGTAGCTTATTTTGGAATCTCAAAAAAGAAAATGGCCAAGGGATCTCTATTGGCCTGGAATGTTATTTGTCTTTGTTTATTGATCAATATTGTGGCGAATGCATTTCTCTCAGTACCCTCACCCATTCAGAAGTTTGGGTTTGACCAGCCTAATATTGCAGTTTTGTATTTCCCTTTTAGCTTACTTCCTGCTTTTATTGTGCCTGTGATGTTTTTTAGCCACCTGGTAAGTATCAGACAATTGCTAATGAACAAAGTAAGAGTTTTTGACGCTAATTAATAATTATAATGCACCTTTTATGAATTCCAAAAAAACTGTGCTTTTGTTGCTCTTAGTAGCCAATTCTTTATTTTGTGCTGCACAAGATTATATATTCTTTCTTCACAACAAGTTTGCAGAAGACCATTCGCTGACTGAAGTCCATCCTGAATATGGAAAAACGGAATATTTGGAAGTTTTAAACAAGTTTAAACAGGCTGGATTTCAGGTGATCAGTGAGAAAAGGTCCGCTAATACAGATGTAGGAGCCTATACAAAAAAGGTGGTTCGGCAAGTAGACAGTTTATTGAAATTAGGTGTTAAACCAAGCCATATTACAGTTATAGGCACTTCAAAAGGAGGATATATTGCGCAATACGTTTCCAGCTCCTTAAGGAACCCTAATCTTAATTTTGTGTTTATTGGTTGTTACAGAGATAAGGATTTAACATCTTTTCCCGGAATTAATTTCTGTGGAAATATTTTAACTATCTATGAGCGATCTGACGAATACGGAGTGTCGGCAATAAAAAGGAAAGAAACATCTAATTTAAAGGTTTTGCACTTTAAAGAAATAGAGCTAAACACGGGATTGAAGCATGGTTTTTTATTTAAGCCTTTGCCGCAATGGATAGAACCATGTATTAAATGGGCGAACCGTAATTATAAGTAGCTAAAATTTTAGCAAATAATCTGATTATTTAGTATATTAGTATATCAAAAGTTTTTTATGAAAAAGCAGGGTATAGACGCTCTGAATGAGCATGTTGAAATGATAAAAGACGAAGTGATTCTGACTACAGAAAGGGATATCGAAACGTTCTTTAATGCTTTGATGTATCCCCCTGATCCACTAAAAGATTTTTCAAAACTGGCAGATTATTATGAGCAGATTCTTCATCAGGTTCATAAAAATTTAGTTATTTGATAGTTCAGACGATACTCGTTTCTTAAAAAAATATTTACCTTTGTCGTATAAACGACTAATTACCCCATTGAGAACATCTATGTACGATGATGGCAAATGTCATTTTATCTATATTGGTGTAATTCATTAAGAAATGTAAGATCCTATAAACAGAGCAGTAGCTTTTCCTTTTTTGCTCAAATGCTAAACAGTACCACTGTACTTGTCTAGCCGCCTCGTGCTTATGCACAATTTAAATCTTATTTTTTTACTTTTTATCAATGATGCTTTATGGGTATTGTAGTTAAACAAATTTCATATGTGCATTCCAATAAGGAATGCCTGTTCCGCGATATAAATTTTTCTGTTTCTAAAGGGCAAAAGATAGCCTTAATAGGTGCTAATGGTTCTGGAAAATCTACTTTGCTTGAGATCCTTGCAGGTCGGGTTGAGCCTGCCTCAGGGGATGTTGCATCAATAAATAAACCTTTTTATGTCCCCCAGCATTTCGGTCAGTACGACGATTTAACTGTTGCCCAGGCCCTGGGTATTGACGGTAAAATGGAAGCATTACATGCAATACTTAATGGCGATGCTTCTTTAACCAATTTCGCCCAATTAGATGACGACTGGAATGTTGAAGAGAGGGCTCTGGCAGCGCTTAGTTTGTGGAATATACAACACATTGAATTAGCTCAGCCGATGAAAACAATTAGTGGAGGAGAGAAAACCAAGGTATTTTTATCAGGCATTACAATTCATTTACCATCGGTTATACTTTTTGATGAACCATCAAATCATCTTGATGTAGAGAGCCGGGAACAATTATATAATCTGATACAGACAAGTAAAGCAACGACTATAGTTGTAAGCCATGATAGAACTTTACTTAATCTTCTTGATGTTACTTTTGAATTGAATCAAAGTGGGGTAGAGGTTTATGGAGGTAATTATGACTTCTTTAAAATGCAAAAGGAGGAGAGGTTGATGGCTTTAGAGGCTCAGGCAGATCATAAAGAAAAAGCTTTACGACAAGCTAAGCAAATTGCCAGAGAAGCAGCCGAACGCAAACAAAAAGAGAATTCAAGGGGGAATCAAAAACAAATAAAGAAAGGCGTTCCCAGAATTTTTATTAATACGATTAAAAACAGATCTGAACAAAGTACATCCAAATTACAGGAAGTACATTCTGATAAGGTTAACGGTATTTTGCAAAACCTTCAGCAGCTTAAGCGGCAATTGCCTGAGGTAAAGGAATTTAAAGTAACTTTTGAAAATTCAAATCTGCACGCAGGCAAAATATTGATAAAGGCGGAGGATGTGAATTTTGGTTACAGTTCCGGATATTTATGGGAGAACCCATTGAATTTCCAGATTAGAAG
>NZ_JBFTNT010000200.1:0-7803 GCF_056397585.1 Pedobacter sp. 05L430
CGATTAAACAATTGATTATTGCAACAAGTTAAAATCGCTTGCAACGGCGCACAATTAATTACTCGAGAATAGTTCATCAAGCTTTTGCTTAAGTTCATCACCCCTTAGGTCTTTAGCTATAATTTTTCCCTCTGTATCAATAAGAAGCGATCTGGGTATACCAAATATTCCAAAATAGGAAGAAACTTCATTTTTCAATCCCTTTAGGTCAGAAACCATTGTCCATGGCATCTTATCTTCTTTAATGGCATTTTTCCAGAGTTCAATATTATCGTCGAGAGAAACGCCCAATACAGTAAAATTCTTGTCTTTATATTTATTGTAAGCCTTCAATATATTTGGATTTTCTGCCCGGCATGGTGCGCATGAACTTGACCAAAAATCGATAAAAACATACTTACCTCTAAAGCTCGCGAAATTTACAGGCCGCCCTTCAGGATCGTTTTGAATAAAATCCGGAACCTTGGCCCCCATTCTGCTCCTTTTACCAATTGCGAGCGCGCTGGCGATTTCTTTACCTTCAGGGGATTCCTGTATAGTTCTATCTAAAAGATTAAAGGCCAGAAGCGCTTCATCATAATCACCCATACTTGCCCGTCGTGCCGCGATATCTGAGCTTATTACATGCATGGGATGTGACTTGATATATGCATTCTCCCTTTCAGTCCACATCTTCGTTACCCGAACCTGCTTTTCTCGGAGCGCCGGTTGTTCATTGGCTGGTGCATTCGAAATAGCTTTATGAATCGAATCTCTTTGTTGTTGTAAATCTTTGAATGAGCGACTATAGGCTATCGATTCATCATATGTTTTAGAACCAATTACAACAACGCTGTCTGGCTTACCCTCAATGCGAATGTTTCCTGGTTCAATAAAAAAGGGAAAAGAATTCTCTGGCAGGAAAAGCATCGCTTTACGTGGCCCCGATAACTTCTTAGACCAGGTAAACTTTCCATCAGTAACATGTATTGTATCTACCTTGTACCCTTCGGAAGTATTGTAAACAAATTGGAGTTGGTTTTCAGTTAACCCAATTAGGTTTCCTTGTATGGTAACAGTTTGTGCCGGAACTATGAGATGTAAGCTCAACAAAGCAACAATTACGAGATACGTTTTCTTTAACATGCTTTTTTATTCAATTTACTATTTTTCGTGTAAACTTCTGTTCATTGATTCGAAAACTATAACATTTCAAAAAGATGATTCTTAACTTAGCACAAAAAAATATCATCTGGTGTTCGAAGTTTTCAAGGCATATGTACGCCGACAAACAACTATTAGCGACGAGGAGCTTGCCATACTGGAAAGCCATGCCAAGTTCAAAAAACTGCGCAAAAAACAATACCTGCTGCAGGAAGGTGATGTATGTCGCTACCATTGTTTTATAGCTAGTGGCCTAATGCGTACCTATTCGGTTGATGGTAAGGGCAACGAGCACATCATCCGCTTTGCTACTAAAGATTGGTGGATCAGCGATCGCGAAAGTCTGCTCTTTGGTGTACCTTCTAAATTTAACATTGATGCCATTGAAGAATCGGAGCTGATCCTGTTCGACAAGGATGAGATGAAGGTGGCCATGGAAACTGTGCCTGTTTTTGGCCAGCTGGTTACCGATATTTTGAACAAGAGCTTTGTGATAAACCAGAACCGGATTCATGAAGTGATCAGCAGCACGGCAGAAGAGAAATACCAGAACTTTGTAAAGCGTTATCCTGATTTCGCACTGCGTGTACCGCAGGCCATGATTGCCTCTTATTTAGGAATAACACCCGAAACACTTAGCCGTTTGCGCAACCCCAAGCCTAAGAAGTAGGCCTTTTGATTGACATTTGTCAATTTTTTTCTTAACAAACCTCATCGTTTTGAGGACTGCACATTCGCCAATTTTGCTTCGTCAGCCGGGTGAACCACTGACCAAAAAATAAGCAAAATCATGTCACGTAAATTAGAGAACAAAGTAGCCGTAATAACCGGTGCAACCAGCGGAATGGCCTTGGCTACTGCCAAATTATTTGTAGAAGAAGGTGCCTATGTATATATCACTGGCCGCAGACAGGAACAATTGGATGCMGCGGTAAAACATATCGGTAAAAATGTAACGGGCGTCCGTGCTGATTCTGGCAATCTGGATGATCTGGATCATTTATACGAGATCGTTAAAAAAGAAAAAGGCCATATAGATGTATTGTATGCCAGCTCTGGCGTTGGGCATTTTGGCATCGGCATTGATGCCATTACGCCCGAAGAATATGATCGTGTATTCGACATCAATGTTAAAGGAACCATTTTTACCGTACAGAAAGCACTGCCACTTTTGTCTGAAGGTGCATCTATTATCATGACAGGTTCCATAGCAAGTGTGAAAGGTTTCCCTGGAATGGGTATATACAGTGCCAGCAAAGCTGCTATCCGTTCGCTTGCCCGCACCTGGACACTTGACCTGCAGGCCCGAAAGATCCGTGTAAATGTGCTTAGTCCGGGCTCTATTGATACTGCCACCTTTGATGGTGTACCTCAGGATATCCGCGATTCATTTACAGAAAAGATTCCGATGGGACGTTTTGGTACGTCTGAAGAGATTGCCAGCACTGCCCTATTCCTCGCTTCTAGCGATTCTACCTTTATAACAGGTATTGAGTTGTTTGTTGATGGTGGCACGGCACAGATTTAAAGCATTGGATTGTTACGCCAGTTTTGTGGTGTAACAATCTAATAATTTGAGGTTGCCATATTTCCGAAATAAATATTTATATTTCAGTACGCAATCTCAAAACTCTCATGAATAAGTATATACGGCTACACCCCCGGTCAAAAAGTAAAGTCATTTGGACTTTAGTACTTAGCTCGATAATTCTTTTTTGCATTTATATTGGTATTTTTCAATTGCATTATTACAACAAAGAGTCTGTAGCTTTTATGTTGCTGTTGGTTGTTGGAAATTGTCTTATCATTATACAAATGATGTGGCTTGAAACAAGCAACCTGCTAATTAGAACTCTTTTTGGTTTTCTTTTGCTTGTAGCCGTTAGATTTAGTGCATTAGGAGTTCTGCAGTTACAGAAACTCTATTATGCGCGACAATTGGAAAATCATGGTAAAATAGTAGATGGAAAAGTATTATTGGTGCGGTCGTCGGAATCCTCTTTGTTATACAACCACTATATGGTAGTTCGCTATGCTTTAGATAATGAAAACTTTGTACAAAAAATAGATGACGAAAACCAAAGATTCAATGAAGGAGATAATCTGAAACTTCGGATATCAGCTGAGCATCCGGGAATACTTCAGATTGTGCAGTAGTAGGAATAACTATAAGTATATTGTGGGCATGATACCCCGAGGCAAACTATACATCAGCAATAAAGATCTATTTATTGGCATCTACTATTGTTTTGCTGATTATTTTAGACCTCAAAAAACAGACATCGCTGGAAAGAACGACAAAAAATTGATCTGCCTTTCTGTACGTACCGGTTTTGATCTGGTTCTAAATGCATTAGATTTTCCGGCAGGTTCTGAAATTTTAGTAACGGACATCAACATTCCGGACATGTTTAAGATTATAGCTGGCCATAATCTAACCGCTATTCCTTTGCCCGTAAATAAGCAAACATTAAATATATCGCCTGCAGAGCTGGAATCTGCAATAACGCCAAGCACAAAAGCCATACTGATCACGCACCTTTTTGGTGCAATTATGGACACTGATGAGTTAATTGCCATTGCCAGGAAATACAAGCTGATTGTATTTGAAGACTGTGCCCAGGCCTACGCCGGTAATTTATATAAAGGTAACCCCGAGTCTGATGTGGTAATGTTTAGTTTTGGCCTCATTAAAACAAATACGGCTATCCGTGGTGCAATAATCAACATCAAAGATCCAGCTTTACATGCCAACGTTTCAACTAGAAATGAGCAATACCATAAACAGGACACCTCAAGTTTTCTAAAAAAGCTATTTAAAGCCGCACTGGTAAAACTCCTTACTACTAGAGCCATTTACACCGGCCTTGCAAAGGCAGGCGGAAAAGATTTTGAAGAGGTATTAGCTGGCTTTACCAAGGGATTCCCTGGTGATGATATTTTTAAGCAAATTCGTTGTCGCCCCTGCTTGCCAAACATAAAACTATTACAGAAAAAGCTGGACAACTTTAAACAGCATGATATTGCTACAAGAATACAGCTGGCCAATGATATTTTACCGCACATCCCTAACGATTACAAAATCGGGACACTAAATACAAAACATACTTATTGGGTACTGCCTGTTGAGTCAAACGATCCGTTACGACTTATCTCCTACCTGCGTAGTAATGGTTTTGATGCTTCGCAAAAAGCATCGAGCTTAGTAAAGTACAGCGCCCCCTCCACAGTTGCTAACGCTGAAGACCTAATGCTAGACAATCTTGTTTATCTGCCTGCCTACCCTGCCATGAGCAAGCAAGACCGAAATAAGCTGACAAAGCTATTAAGTGAATTCTAGCTAATTAACGGGAAGCAGGACTTTAATTTCTGTTGCAATATTTTCTATTGAGCTGATTGCGATGCTCCCGCGGTGCAGGCGGATTATATTTAAGGATAGTGGCAGGCCAATCCCATATCCCTTAAACTCCGATGTATTTGACGCTCTATAAAAAGGTTCAAAAATATGCTGTACATCACCAGCGGGTATACCAATTCCGTGATCTTTTACAGCAATTGACAATACGTTTGCCTTACTTTCTAATGTTACCAATACGGGTTTATTGTTAGAATATTTGCAGGCATTGCTTACTATGTTTGCTATAGCTAGCTTAAGTAAATTAATATTTGCTTTTATCGTTATCTGGTCTTCCTCGGCTGGCAGGTTACTAAAATCGATTTCAATTTTACTTTCGGGATGCACCTGGTTAACTGTGCGTTTGATATCCCAAAGCAATTCATCAATTCTTACCAGTTCCCAGGGGTGGTTTTTACCATTGAAGCCGGTTTGAGCCAACCCTAACAAACTTGTAAGGATATGCTCCAGTCGATCCGATTCGTCTTTTATTTTGGCAAGGGCCAAATAGCGATCCTGACCATCAGCGTCTGATTTCATTGCAAGTTCAACCTCCCCACTAATAATAGTTAGCGGTGTTCTTAGCTCGTGTGAAGCATTGCTGATAAAATTGTTCTGTGTTTCGAAAGCTGTCTCTAACCTGTTCAACATATTGTTAAAGGTTTGTGAGAGTTGAGCCATTTCATCAGTACCGTATACATCAAGCCTTAAGTGTAGGTTTTCTGCTTTTATTTTCTTTACGCTTTTAATAATCTTTCTTAAGGGATTAAGCATGTAGTTGGAGAATTTCCAACCAACTATAAAGGACATTATTATAGATAGAAAAAAACCAGCGATTAGTGTTTTCTGCAGATCCTTTAGTTCTCTAAATCCAAAGGGATCATTGGCCGAAACAATAATAATACGATCTTGTTGATTACCAGTAAAATATTTTCCAACATAAAAATGATTTTCTTTACGATAACGGGCCACTTTGAGTTTCTTAATTTTTTCGTAAAAACTAGATGGCAATTCGACGTCTAATTTTACATTATTGAAGTCACCTTTCTCAATAACAAATTCTTTTTCATCCGGTAAACGCTCTAAATATTGATTACGGACTTTTGCATACATGTTGTCGTTTTTATCTTCGGCAACTCTAATTTCCGCAGCGATGTTAACTCTGGCTTCTAGTCTTTTATAAAAATCTTCAAAAGCAAAATCGTTAGCAAAATACCAGACAAAACCGCTCAATAAAGAAATGATAATTGCGGATAAAATAGCGAAAAGGAGTGTTATTTTTCTTGCTATACTCATTATGTGTCTTTATATTTTCTCATCTCCACAAAGATTCTAATATTTGGCTATAATCAAAATATTGGACCTAAAAACAGTAAAAGCATATCTCTTTTTTAACATAAAAAAGACATCTATGACAGAAACAGCAATCATAGCTTTTCTCATGATCGGTTTTCAAGCCTACATGGCTGTAAAGGCAAACCCTGTTGATGCGCTGAAGTATGAGTGAGGTAAATGGATTAGGCCAGCTTTCTTCTGATTCTGCTCAAAGATTGTGGTGTAACATTCAAATAAGATGCTATGTAATTGAGTGGAACGCGGTATGCGATTTGAGGTTGTTCTGACAAAAACACCTGATACCTTTCAACCGCATCGTGTCCTGAATAAGCATTTTTGAGGCGGATTTTTTCCAGCATTCGCTGCTGATGAATCTCATTAATGAGATCAGCCATCAATGGCAGTTTTTGATATAGTTCCAGCAATTTCTTTTTGCTAATAGCTAAAACATGGGTATCGCAGCATGCCTGGATGCCTTCGCTGGCAATTGTTTCCTCGTTAAAACTTTGCAATATGGTACAGAATTGCTTGTCATCAATAAAGTAATAAGTAACATCGGTACCCTTTTGGTTGGTGGTAACTATCCTTAAAATGCCAGTATCAATAAAGAAAAGTGTTTTACATACTTTGCCTTCGCTGAAAAGGTACTCCCCTTCTTTGAAATCTTTGTCCTGAAAATGCGAGCAAATTATAGCAGCTTCATCATCTGTAATGGTTTTGAATGAGCGAAAGAAGGCAATGAGAGTTTCCATGGGTTAAGGAATATCTGCTAAATTAATGTTTTCCTTAGAATGTTTTCTGTGCGGTGCTTTTTACCATTTGGTAAGTGCAGGATTTTAAGCGTTGTGGATCTTTGTATCCATAAAAACAACAACATGGAGAATAAAAAAGTGATCATTTTAGGTGGCAGTTCGGGTTTAGGATTAGCAACTGCGAAAGCTGCAACTGCTGAAGGTGCAAATGTGGTTATTGTATCGAGCAACCAAACAAGGATAGATCAGGCGTTAACGCAATTACCACAAGGAAGCGAGGGTTATGCATTAGATCTTTCGAATGAGCAAAACATTCAGGATTTCTTTAAGCAAACGGGCAACTTTGATCACCTGGTATATACGGCAGGCGAAAACATTACAATGAGTATGGTGGATGACACCGATATTGACCAAGGAAAGGATTTTTTCATCATACGTTTTTGGGGCGCCTTTGCAGCAATCAAATACGGGAAAGATCATATTAATGAAGGTGGCTCGATTACCTTAATGAGTGGCAATTTCGGCCAGCGGCCAAGTAAAGGATATAGCCTTGGTGCAACTATTTGCGGTGCCATGGATGCTTTTACCCGCGCGATGGCAGTTGAACTGGCGCCAATAAGAGTAAACAATATTGCCGCTGGTGTAATCAAAACCAATTTATGGAATAACCTGAGTGACGCCGACCGTGATGGGTTTTACAAGTATCTGGAGAGTACATTAWTGCTAAAGCGGGTTGGTGAAGCTGAGGATATTGCCAGAGGTTTTGTGTATCTGATGAAGCAATCTTTTGCTACAGGGCAATCACTGGTCATTGATGGCGGAGCGGTGTTGGTTTAAAATGAACTGTCCGACACTGTACACCTGTAGTTCGATAATGAACGGTTTTATTATCAAACTATAATTAAAACACTGTTTTACAGCAAATTGAAACATACATCAACTCTTGGCACAAACTTGGTAAATTGCAGATCAATTGTATTTAATTGATAGATCAATACTACCATGTTCAAGCTCAATTTAAAAATCGCTTTGCGTAACCTCTGGAGAAACAAAACCTCTTCGTTGATTAATATCATTGGACTGGCAGTCGGATTGTCAGCCTGCCTCCTATTGCTGTTATACGTGAATTACGAGATGAAGTTCGACCGTCAATTTAAAGATGCAGATAAAATCTATCAG
>NZ_JBFTNT010000201.1:0-7621 GCF_056397585.1 Pedobacter sp. 05L430
CAAAAGGAGATAAAAAGAATAAAAGTGATAAGCCCGGGCGTGGCATTGAAACTATGTTCAGAATCACCTCCACAAACCATCAGCGTTTAAGCGATATGGCCGATAATAAGGCTCATATAATGATATCTACCAATTCAATTATCCTCTCGGTTATTTTAAGTGTACTCTTGCGTAAACTCGAAGATAACCCTCATCTGATTATTCCAACACTACTTCTGCTAATCATTTGCGTGGTTACTATGGTGTTTTCTATACTTGCCACCAGACCCTCAATTCCGACGGGTGTATTTACACCAGACGACATTAAGGAAAAACGTGTGAACCTACTGTTCTTCGGTAATTTCTACCGGATGAGTTTGCCGGACTATGAAAGCGGGATGATTAAAATGATGGATGATCGTGATTTCTTATACGGTAGTCTGATAAAAGACGTATACGCCCAGGGTGTAGTTTTAGGTCGTAAATACAGGTTGTTAAGAATTGCCTACAATGTTTTTATGTTTGGTATTGTTGCAGCCGTATTAGCCTTTATTATTGCGTCTGCTCTGGTAACAATGTAATAACTTTATGGGAGAAGCGGTGTTTTATAACAGAGATCTAAGCTGGCTTGGGTTTAATGAAAGGGTGCTTCTGGAAGCAGCAAAGGATACCGTTCCAATTTTAGAAAGGATTAAATTTCTCTCTATTTATTCATCTAATCTGGATGAATTTTATCGGGTAAGGATGCCGGTGTTGATGGCTGTTGATGAGTACCGGCACAATATCGATGGTCAGGGAAACTATGAGCTTGCCAAAACAGAAATTAACAGGCAGCAAAGAAAATTTGGAGCAATCGTTGCAGACCAAATACTTCCGCAACTGACCAATAACGATATACATTGGATTTATAACAAACCCATCCCTCCACAAATAGCAGATCAGATCGTAAACCTGTTCTTTAACGAAGTACTGGCTTACATTTATTCAATTTGTATTGATAAAGACCTTACCGATTTTTTTGCCGAAAACAATAAACTCTATCAGTTAGTTATTCTGAAAGATGCACTTGGTGCTGAAAGATTGGAACTGATCAATGTTCCATCAGAGAGTTTACAACGCTTGTATGCATTAGAGAATGATGGGCATAAATACGTTGTTTTTTTGGAAGACATCATTAAGCATAACTTATCATACCTCTTTCCAAATGATACTATAGAGGGTGTATTCAATCTTAAAATTACCCGTGATGCAGAACTAAAGATTGGTAATGCCACAGAGGAAAATATTACAACTGTCTTGGAACGTCAGCTGGAAACCCGTGATTTCGGTTTTGCAACGCGTTTTCTAATTGAACCAGGAATTCCTTTAAGGAGTTTGTATCGCTTGATATATGCATTAAAGCTAGGCAATGCCTCGGTTGTTGAAGGAGGAGGGTACCACAATTTAAAAGACCTGAATAGTTTTCCATTGAATGGAGCAGAGTTCAGCTATCCAAAATGGCCTTCAATATCTTCTGTACTTATTCCGGAGACTGATACATTGTTTAATCTGATTTTAAAGGGAGATACACTTGTAAATGTCCCTTATCAGAGTTACAACCCAATACTCAGGTTTTTTAATGAGGCCGCAAATGATGTATTTGTCGAAGAAATCTATACTACACTTTACCGGGTTGCAAATAATTCCAGAATTGTAAGCGCCTTGATGACAGCGGCAAAAAATGGCAAAAAAGTAGTAGCGCTGGTCGAGCTAAAAGCCAGATTTGATGAGGCCAATAACATCAAATGGGCCAAACAAATGAAAGCTGCGGGAGTAAAGATTGTTTATAGTAGTATTGATTTAAAAGTACATGCCAAAGTTGCTCTTGTAAAGCGGGTTATAAGTGGAAAAGAAGAGTTTGTAGGTTTGCTGGCTACCGGAAATTTAAATGAATCAACCGCAAGGTTTTATACAGATCAAATTCTGCTTACTTCCCATCAGCCGATGCTTAAAGAGCTCGAATCCCTATTCGGTTTTTTGCGTAAGAATAAAAAGGCGCCAGGACCAGAAGATCTGATAGATTTTAAGCATTTGCTGGTAGCCCAATTTAATTTACAGCAAAAATTCCTTGATCTTATACAAAGAGAAATAGAAAATGCAAAAGCGGGATTAATCAATGGTATTACTATAAAATTAAATAATCTGGAAGAGAAGATCCTGATCTCTAAACTTTATGAAGCATCGCAAGCAGGAGTGAAAGTACAACTTATTGTAAGAGGAATCTGTTGTTTAATACCAGGACAAGCCGGATTAAGTGAAAATATTACCGTAACCCGGATTGTAGACCGCTACCTTGAACACGGACGTATTTTTATTTTTGAAAATAATGGTAATAAAGAAATATTTATGGGATCTGCAGATTGGATGAACCGTAATATTTATAGCCGAATTGAAGTATGTTTCCCATTATATGATGCTAAGTTGAAGGAAATTATAATGAAAATAGTTAACTTACAGTTACATGATAACGCTCAGGAATCTATTTATAAATTTCTAAAAGATACTGATACAATATAAATCCCGATTATTTATGAAACGAATCTACTCTAAGTGTTTATGTATTGTTATTTTGTTAGCTCTTTTTGGAACCTACGCATGTAAAAGCCCACTAGGGAAATATACAAGCCCAAAGGGTTATGACTTAACTAAACCTGATAAGTTCAATATGCCATCGAGTTTGCTTGAAATATCAGGTATTGCCTTTCACGACAGTAATAGCGATACGATCTATAGCATTCAGGATGAAGAAGGTAAATTGTTCAGGCAAAAATGGGATGTGAAAGAACAAAAGAATATGAAATTTGGCTCCAGAGGAGATTATGAAGATGTCAGTATATTTCATGATAGGGTTTTTGTACTCAAAAGTAGTGGAGCCCTTTATTCTTTTCCTTTTTCTGAGGCAATCAAAGAAAAATCTGACCTTGTAAAGGAATCTAAGCACCTGGTGCCAAAAGCTGAATACGAAAGCTTGTATGCCGATGCTGCTACCAGCAAGTTATATATCTTATGTAAAAACTGCCCAGAGGATAAAAAAGCCAAAAAAGCAACAGGGTATATATTAGATTATCAACCAGCTCAGGATACATTAATTGCCTCAGGTAGTTTTAAGATTGATTTAAAACAACTTAAGGCTGTTTATCCTAAATTTAAAAACGACTTGCGGGCTTCAGCAATGGCCAAAAACCCTAAAACAAATGAATGGTATATTATTTCATCGGTAAGTAAACTATTGGTTATTACTGATGATAAATGGAAAGTAAAAGCCGCCCATCATTTAAGCTCATCGATATTTAACCAGCCTGAAGGAATTGCATTTGATAAAGATCTAAATCTGTATATCTCTAACGAAGGAGATGAGTTAACAGACGGCAACATTATAAAATTCAAGTATACTCCTTAGAGGCAAACAGAATCGGATTAAATAATTACCTAGGTTTTACCTATTATGCAAATACAGGTGCTACCTTTGACAAGTTATTTTTATTTATATTAAAGAATTTATTTCAGCGCTTTAATGTTGTTATTAAGGTTCTGTAACGAATAGATCAATGCAATCAATAACATTAAATCTAAATCAAACAATAAAGGAACCCGGAAAACATCCGATAGGTGCGGATATTAAATTGTCCCTAAATCCGTTTATTGAATATATTCAAAAAAGARCGAACAAGGAAAAAACAGCCAAGATTAACTTTTACAGATATATCCTTGAGCAATTTAATCATTATCCGGAGCTCAGAAGTCCGATACCCCCAGAGAACGCTAAAAATTATGCTACGCTTTTTGAATTAATTTATACCTCATTATCGCCTATTATTAATGATGAAAGTCAACAATTCTGGGCAATAGGTACACCTATTTCTCCATGTTTTCATTATGGTACTGATGCATTTTATAGTGTATTCATGGAACCGTCAATGTGTAGTTTAAAGTCAGACCTGAGTTTACCATCCAAAAAGGAAATGGATAAAAATCTTCTGGCCACCTTTTATAATCTTATTCTTGAGAAATTTTACAACTTCTCTTTAAGCAATAACAAGTTCACCATTAAATCAATTATAGATCCTAAAACTCATTTATTGAAGTACTACCGCTTAAATGTGGATACCAGGTTTTTGGATATCAGGGCAAAAACAAAACTGCCTGAATATAACTTAAAAGATGTTAAAGATTATATTAAAGATGAACGGAACTCACTAAAGATATTAACAAAACTAATACCACCTGATATCTTTAGTATTGAGGGGATATCAATTGTAACCTTAACTGATGTTACGGATGAGTATGCCCTGGAAACAGTCAAAAACCTCGTTATTGAACATAATGAGTCTCAGAATGGACAACATAGCAGGGATATAGCTACTGCGCTGAAAACCCTTGTAGGATCTGATGAAGTAAACTTTGGGATGCTACCTTATCTTAAATTAAACAAAAAACTGCTGATCAATGATCAATCAGGTTTTCAAAGTAAGGTAGTTCAGTTGGCAAAAGAAAAGGGTATGGATGATACTGAATATTCTAGCCTTATAGAAGACTATCTTGACCATCCGCGAACATTAATTTTTCCGGATATAGCAGACGAAGAACCGGAAGTTTACCCTATGCTTAGTCTGCTAGATGAGGTAGGTATTAAGTCGTATGCCTTGTTTCCGTTGTTTTATAATGGAAAACTTGTTGGAGCTCTTGAGTTATATACAAAAGATTCTACCAAATTTAATGGAAACACTCTTACAAAAATAGAGGCAGCGTTTCCTTTATTGGCTCAGCTCTTCCATAACATAATTATAGATTTTAATAACGAAATTCAGGATGTAATAACAGATAAGTTCACTGCTTTGCAGCCTTCTGTTCAGTGGCGTTTCCACGAAGCAGCCCTTAATTACATACAATCGGGTGCCAGAGACAGAAATCTGCCTATTGAACCTATTTTCTTTAGAAATGTATATCCGTTTTATGGAGCTGTAGACATTAGAAACTCAAGCATTCAACGTAATGCAGCAATTAGGAGGGATCTGTATGTACATTTCGAGATTCTTGAAGAAACACTTAATGCTGTGAGGAATACTGTTTCGGCTTGTAAGGAAAGCGATATACCCCTTGAAGCAGCAATTTGGAAATATAAAGATCTTGATGAGCTTTCAGATCGGGAAATCTTAAAAACGGAAGACTATTTGCAGAGACAAATACCAACCTCACTAAATCATCTGCGAGATACACATCCTGAAATAAAAAGCATAATAGATAGATATTTCATGCTTACAAGTGTTAACGGAAAAGTATTTGAAAACAGAGAACGCTACGAAAAAAGCATGCAAATGATAAATGTTGCGGTAACACGCCATCTTGATGAATTTAATACAGAAATTCAGAATATTTATCCAAGCTATTTTGAGAAGTTTAGAACGGATGGTGTTGAATTTGATATTTATCTTGGACAATCTATTGCGCCTAGAATTCCGATGTCTGAAGATTTACTTGGTACATTCCGATTGAAACAGTTGAGGGTATTAGCTGAAATTGCTCAAACAACCAGTAATTTAGGTCCATATTTTTCTTTACCTCTTGAAACAACACAGCTTATTTTCGTTTACGATAAGCCTATTGATGTGAGCTTTAGGATTGATGAACAAAGATTTGATGTGGAGGGTAGTTACAATATTCGTTATCAGATGGTAAAAAAACGGATTGATAAAGCCCATATCAAAGACACATCAGAGCGGTTAACACAGCCTGGTAAAATATCAATTGTGTATTTTAACAGTTCAGAAGCCAGAGAATATCTGGGCTATATAAAAAAGCTGCAGAACGTGGGTTTACTGAACAATGATCTTGAATATTTAGAAATAGAAGAATTACAAGGTGTAGAGGGATTAAAGGCGCTGAGGATAGGAGTAACCTTAAAAAGAATAATTAACTAATATGCGCCCTCTAAAGAAGCTCTTAAGTGCTGTTTTTATTACCTTGTCTATCCCTGCTTTAGGGCAGGCACAGAAACAGGCAGATTCCATTACAGTTGCTATAGCACCCGAGTATAATAGCGTGAGCGGTTTTCACCGGTTTTGGCTGGGCGAAAGTTATCGCAAAATATGGGCAACGCCAGTAAAAGTTCGCATTATAGATCTTCAGAAAGAAAAAGGAGGACTAAAGATCGTTAAACTTGGGGGGGGGATGCAAACCCGCTCTTTACGGTTAGTAGATCCGACGGGCAGAGAGTACGCTTTAAGAACAATACAGAAGTATCCGGAACAGGGCTTGCCTGAAAGTTTAAGGCCAACTATCGCAAAAGACGTTGCTCAGGACCAGGTTTCAACTAATCACCCTTTTGCGGCGTTAATTGTTCCTCCTTTGGCAGAAGCGCTTGAGCTTGCCCATTCTAAACCAGAGATCGTATACGTAGCAGATGATCCGGGACTTGGAGAGTATAGAGAAAAATTTGCAAACGCCGCTTATTTATTGGAACCAAGGTCGCCTTTTGAAGAAGAAACCGACAACACAGCTAAAGTACAGCGTAAAATACAGGAAGACAATGATCATACATCAGACCAGAAGCTAACACTTAGGGCCAGATTACTGGATTTTGTTTTGGGAGACTGGGACAGGCATGAAGATAACTGGCGCTGGCTGGCTCAGAAAGAAAAGGGTGAAACCACCTATATTCCTGTTCCCAGAGATAGGGATAAGGTGTTTTATAAAACTTCAGGTGTATTTCCATGGGTTCTTAACCATCAATGGCTCAAATCTCATTTGCAGCCTTATAGTGACAATATCAGAGATGTAAATCATTGGAACTTTAATGAGCGGTACTTTGACAGGTATTTTTTAAACGAGCTTAGCGAACAGGACTGGAAGGATGCTGTTAAGTTTGTTCAGGGAAAACTAACTACTGAACTTATTAATACGTCTTTCAGGCAAATGCCAGATACAATATTTAAGCTTAGTGGTAGTCAGTTAATTGGTCACTTTATATCAAGAAGAGATAAACTGGATACGCTTGCTTTACAGTACTATAAGTTTTTATCCATAAATGTTGACGTACCTACCTCTGATAAAAAAGAGTTTTTTGATGTTAATTACACCGATAACGGAAATGTTGAAGTTACGGTATATAATATCAATAAGGAGGGCAAGAATGGAAGATTGGTATATAAAAGAACATTTGACCMTAATATAACCAAAGAGGTTAGGTTGTTTGGAATGGCAGGTGAAGATGTATTTTCCGTAAGGGGAAAAGAAAACACTAAGATAAAAGTTAGGATGATTGGAGGGAGCGATGCAGATAAGTTCCAGGTTGCACAAGATGTTTCAAATAAGCCCTTCATTTATGATCGTTCTGACGAATCAAATGAATTACCGGATAAAACAAAGACAAAGATGCGCCTTGCAAATGATACCCTGGTAAACAGGTTTGATAAGAATGCGTTCTTATACGATAGGTCCGGGCCGCTTTTTAATTTTAATTATAACATTGATCAGGGTGTACAGATTGGTTTGGGTTACATCATAGAAAAACAAGGCTTTAGAAAGGAGCCATATGCTTCAAAACATGAGTTTTGGGCCAATTACTCTACTGGTAGGAAATCGTTTATTCTAGACTATCTTGGTG
>NZ_JBFTNT010000202.1:0-7604 GCF_056397585.1 Pedobacter sp. 05L430
GCATATTTCCGCACTTTATATACTTTAAAAAAATAGCATAAACTCCCATATACCTCCTGAAATATTGATAAGTAGGGATCTCATCAAAATTAACCACGCTTACCAGTGGATGCAACGTATCTACGCCCATAGATTCGTTATACTGTCTTACCGTATCAATTCTTTCGATATCTTTCATACTACAAACTTAATAAACCACCAGCTGTAAGACAATGTACTAAATCTAATATCAGTAAAACTGGTAAATGAATCCGTATCCTGTATAAACCTTATGTCGCCTGCAACCCCGAGATTTGTCATATAAAGTATAAAGCTCATGGGCAACAGAAAATTTCTAAAATGGGCACTATTTCTTGTGCTCACTATAAATATTACTAAAATGGATGCACAAGAAAAAAAAGCAGTTAATACCTCTCTTTCCGCTCAGGAGCAGAGTTTGGTCATTATTTCGGCACTTACCGCAACGGGAAATTTAGCGCTATTGAAAGCGGAACTGAATAAAGGACTGGATTCAGGACTTTCAGAGAATGAGATCAAAGAAGCATTGGTTCAGCTTTATGCCTATTGTGGCTTTCCAAGAAGCCTTAATGCCATTAATACTTTTATGACAGTAGCCAAGGAGAGAAAAGAAAACAGCATCACCGACAAAACGGGAAAAGAAATTGTTGTAGAAAATGGTGCAAAAGACAAATATGAATTGGGTAGAAAGGTTTTGGAAGAATTAACTAGAACAGCACAATCAAAACCTGCACCCGGTTTCGGAGAATTTGCACCACGGATTGATACTTTTTTAAAGGAACATTTGTTTGCCGATATTTTTGTAAGTGATGTATTAAACTATCAGCAAAGGGAACTGATAACCATTGCTGCTCTGGCATCAATGCCGGGTGTTGAAGGCCAACTGCAATCTCATATTAATATCGGGAAAAATACAGGAATCACAGACAAACAACTCGAACAGCTTGCCGAACTGATCCATACAAACATCAGTATCATGCAGGCAAATACGGTAAGAAAAATAATTGGGGAACCATTAATACCTGCAACAAAACCTGACTTAATGGTCCGGATTTCGGAGATCGAAATCTTGCCCGAATATCTCAAAGATTACAATACTATCCTAAAGGAAGAGGCCTCGGCATCGGTAAAACTGGAACCAGGTGTGATCGCCATTTTTCCAATGTACCAAAAGGAAAGCCCTACCCAAATCCGCATCATCGAAATGTACGCAGATAAAGCTACCTACCAATCGCACTTGAAAACTCCCCATTTCCAGCACTATAAAACCACTACTCTTAAAATGGTCAAATCGCTCAAATTGATAGATATGGAAAGCCTTGATAAGGAGACCATGCTAGAAATATTCAAAAAATTTAATTAGGCCGAAGCGTTGCTATTGAGCTCTTCTTTTCTCATCAAAAGATATATCCTTGTTGTTTCCGGAAACCTTCGACCTTCCAAATAAATAAGTAATACCAAGACCGAAGTTCTTATAATAATAGTCCGTTCTTTCCGTCCGCACAAATTCGTTAAAACGTACATCATATTTGTTTACAGTACCCAGAAAGCCGGAGGGGTTGATGATCAAATTATCTTTAAGCAACTTTAATCTGGCACCCACCCTGAAATCACGTACACTGTACGTGTATGTATTCCCGCTGGTTGAAGGAAGGCTCTGGCTGTAGTTCAGATAGAAATTTAACTGTTTAGTTGCCTTGAAATTATTATTAAAACTAAACGATGCAGAGGTTCCGTTTTGGATGGAAATAGCTTTTATTTTGGATTTTGAGGATGAATAAAAAAAAGACGCAGAGCTGCTATTTTCCCACCACTTAAAAAATGCCCGGTTAATGGAAACATAGGCTCCCACGTTATCCCGGCTTATAAAGTTTCCTCCACTTGAAACCACTAATGGCCCGTCAATCGTTGTAAGTAATGAATTTACATCACTTGCATGTTGTGTAAATACAGTAAAAGAAACCATGCTTTTATATAGGTAGTTAAGTTCGAAATTGTTACTGTATGAAGGTAAGAGGAGAGGATTTCCAATAAAATAAGTATAAATGTTTGTATAATAGGCAAAGGGATTTAAGGAACTGAGGCCCGGTCGGTTAATCCGCCTCGAATAATTTAAAGACAAAACATTGTTTGCGTCAGCTTTGTAAACGATATAGGCAGTAGGGAATAGGGCACCATAATTACGCTTATTGCGCTGGTCTAAAGTAGGCGAATAACCATCCGTCATCGTGTACTCATAACGCAATCCTGCCTTGGCCGTCCATCTTTTTGAAAGTTCAGATGACATACTGAAATAGGATGCCAGGTTTTTTTCGGTATAGTTGAATTCATTGCTACGTGTTTTGTCCAGCAAGAAATTTTCGTGGACATAATTATAGTACTCCACATCAGCATTGTTATCAAAATTGGCGAACTTAATACCTGTTTCTATTTTAGCCCATTTATAAGGTAATGTTAAATCTGATTGAACAGACCAGATATTGTATTTTGACGAGTTATTATTGCGAACTGCAGCATAGGTGCTTTCAGATTCTGAAACAAAATTATTTCTTATTTCAGGTCTGTTCGAGAAAAAATTAACAGAACTACTTAATTTCTTTCCGGCCGAATCAATCTTTAAATCGTGGTATACATTTAAGGTTTGTGCAAATAATGGTCTGTACATTTCGCCGTTAGTGTTCAATACCGAGTCTACAGTATTACTCTTACCATAGCTATAACTATTAACAAAGGCATTATTCTCTTTACTCAGTGAAATATTATAAATAAACCCGATGTTATTGTGCCTATCTAACTCATAGTCTATACTTAAACCAGCCTGCAAACCGGGAGTAATTGATATACGCTGCTCGTTACTGAGAATTTGACTAGAGTTTCCAATCATATTGAGCCAATTGTTCTGCATATTGTGATAACGTGATTGGCCAAATGTAAAAGAACTGTTGATTTTTTTTGAACGGAAAAAAAGAGCCAGATTGTTGTTGTAGGAGGCGTAGAAGCCCTGCCGATATGTTGAACTTAATGAACCGCGCCAGCCCAAAGATTCGTTTTTCTTTAAAACAATGTTAATCAGGCCGGCATCCCCCTGGGCATCATATTTTGCTGGCGGATTGGTAATGATCTCGATTTTTTCCACACCTTCAGATCTGAGTGTTTTCAGATAATTAGTTAAGTCTGTTCCGCTTAAATAGACTATTTTCTCATTTACCATAACACCCATACTACCTTTGCCCGCCATAGAAACGCCATTGTCAGATACCTTTAAAAAAGGCGCCACCTGCAAAGCCTCAAAGAGGGAAGAACCATTTGCCGCTATAGTGTTGTTCAAGTTAAATATCCATCGATCCACCTTTCGTTCAAGAACGGGGTGCTTACTTTCAATGGCGACTTCCTTGAGCTCTTTCGATTGCTTGTTGAGAACAACATCAGTTAATTTAACAGAAGAGCCGTTAAATCTGATATTGTTTAATAACTGGCCGTTGTAACCTATGCACGAAACCTTAACGGTAAATACGCCGTTTTTTAAATTAGTGATCTCGAAATAGCCTTCTTTGTTACTTGCCTCATATTTTACCAGGGTTGAGTCTGCAGCATTTAAAACTGTTATGGTTGCACTTTCAACTCCCTTACCTCCGGTTTCTATTACCCTGCCTGAAACAGTCTGTGCAGAACTTTCGTAAATTAAACTTAAAAGCAAAAGAAAACTTAATATGCAGACTTTGTAAAAAAATAATTTCATATAAATTTGGTTGGTTTACATAGAAGACACAACCAATAAAGAAAAGTTGCTTGTCCGTAGCAGCGATAATGGATCTAGCAAATTAAACTGTCAAGATTTTATTTACAAAGTTTACATTTTTATTTACAATCCAAATTCGTCGCGCCGAAAAACATCAAAGTAGATTCGCTGAATCAATTCTAATTGGATCAATAAATAAAAAGGTATGAAATACATACACGTATATGCTTTGTTTGTAATGTCTGTTTTTCTCACTTCCTGTGGACAAAACCAAACAAACGTACCAAAAGATAACATCAAAACCGAAGTTAAAGACATAGGGCCTAACCTAATGGTTCGTAATATAAAAAAAGGCAAAAATGGCACCATTTTGATTGCTGGCCCGAACAACTCATCATTTGGTGATGTTTTTCGATATGATGGAAAATATTTTACTAATCTTACAAGTAAAATAGGTTCGCATCGATTCTGGGATGTCCTTGAAGATCGCCTAGGAAATATTTGGTTCACTTCTACTGATTCAGGCGTTTATTATTACAACGGGAAATCCATTCAACATTTCACTACCACAGAGGGACTTGCCAATAATCGGGTGATGTCTGTTTATGAAGATAAGGCCGGCATTATTTGGTTCGGCACCGGAGGTGGAATAAGCCGTTACGATGGGAAATCTTTTCGAAATTTTAAAAATCCGAACCCCTCGCGTGTTTATAAAGAAGGAAATTGGAACAATGATATTACTACAATCATTGAAGATAAAAGCGGGAAATTATGGGTTGGCACAAGAGGCGATGCTTTCGTTTTTGACGGAAAAACATTTACCCCCTTAATCCATAAGGGAAAAACTTTTACAAACGTTTGGAGTATAATCGAAGATAGAAAAGGCAATATTTGGCTTGGTGACGTCACCAATGGCCTTTGGCGCTATAACGGCAGCACCTTTACTTGGGTATCGCAGAAGGGTGTTTATGCTATAATCGAGGATAAAAAAGGAAACATCTGGGCTACTGGTCCGGTAAATACTGCTCATGTGGCGGTCTGGGCACTGTCCCGTTATGATGCAAACTCCTTGTATAGTAACAAGCCCACGGTAGCCGAAATTATGTTAGGAGATGCTTTTTTTGGGCTTTTGGAAGCAAACGATGGAAGTATTTGGTTTGGATCTGCGACCGGAGTGTATCGTTATGATGGAAAGACCATCACGGACTTTTATAATAAAAAGGGTCAGAAAAAATATATCATAGATACGAAGCAAAGTGTTGTAATATGGAAAGGTTCTATGCTACTTGGTGCATGGGAAGGTTCTACGTTTCTTGGTGATGGTTCTGGTACAGGCGACGTCGATATATTAAAAGGTGAATTGGTGATCGAAAACCGTCATCTGGAGGGCGGTGCAGTTGAAGTCGACATGAATACAATTGAACAAAAATTTGATCATCCAGGTCCACACAATAAATTGCCTGCATTTTTTGACGTCAAAAAATTCCCCGTTTCTACATTCACAATTACGAAGGTTGAAACAGTAAATGATGGAAAAACTGAAGGCAGGAACGGGAACATGACCATTGAAGGTGTTGCAACTATAAAAGTTACCGGGAACCTGACCATTGAGGGGATCACGAAGGCAGTTACTTTTCCGGCCACAATGTATTTTAAGGACGGAATGGACGGCACTGTTGTGGTGAATGGCACGCTGATCATTGATCGAACAGATTGGGGTATCGATTATGCCTCAGAAAAGTACTTTGATAAGTCTTGTGATGGAATTATTTCGGACGACGTTAARCTCTTTATGAGAATCGTAGCAAAAAAATAACATCTTTTCGCCAATCGACATAAAATATTTTATGTCCTGTTATAAACTTTATTTTCAAATAAACGTTGTAGCTATTATGAGTAAAGTTAAACCAATTTTAAGAATATTTGATTATGATAAAGCCATCGAGTTCTATGTAAACTGGCTTGGTTTTAAAATCGATTGGGAGCACCCGAATCACCATGATGCCCCCATATACCTGGAGGTAACATTAAGGGACATTACTTTAAACCTGTCAGAACATCATGGTGATGCAAGTCCTGGTTCACACGTATCTATTGAGGACTTTAAAGGTCTTCGTGCTTATCATAAAGAGTTAAACGACAAGAGATATAAATATAACCACCCAGGTTTGGAAGTACCCGAATGGAATCCCAAAGCCATTACGGTAACTGTTTATGATCCTTTTGGTAATAGGATCACGTTCTCTGAAGAAGAATAAGGTTTTTATTCTAGATATTTACATTTCTAATCCTTTTTTATATTTTTCAATGCTCCAATTGATTMCCCATTGACTAACATAGTCCTTCATTGGCCCCGAGGCTAGCTTACTTTTGACTAAGCATACTTTAAAAGATATTGTAATGTTGGAGCAATAGGTTAAAGATAAAAATAGACCTGCATATCTAATATGCTATTTGATAAAAGGATCGTAATGTTCACCATTCAATTTATATCTCAAAACTTCTCTTTCCTCTGGCAGTGCAAGTCGTATTCGAAATGATATTTTCTTTGGCTCATCTTTGCTCATCTTAAGCAGATATTGAACAAAATCATTCGTCACAGAATCTTTAAAGGAAGCTACAATTATAGACTTCCAACCAAGTTTACTTTCCTGATCTAGCACATTCTTCTTGAAAAATGCGCGTTCCATTCCTGCTGGGATTTTGAAAATATGATTTGGCATTAAACCAATGGTATCTGACTCTCGATCATCCGAAACCCCTTTGCCTATTGAAGGTTCTTGAAAAGAATAATAATATACTGATGAATTTGAATCTATCAAAAAGGTATTTCTTCCATATTTTCCGCGTGGTGGAATAACTAATGCCCCATCATGCTTTTTAAAGGAAGCTTTATAAAGACTATCTTCCTTACTTATCACATATGGTTTATTGTTATTTATGCATCCAAGAGTACTAAATAATACGAGAGAAAATATTAACATTATCCTAAACCTAACCATTGTTGTTTTCTAATTAAGAGGTTTTGCACAACCTACAAAAATTTCATATTAAACGCTATTTTGAAAGTGAGGACTATCTCAATCTCCTTCTTCCAATTCAAATACCTGTTCCACAGAAACTCCGAAGATGGCGGCAATCTTCAAAGCCAGCACAGTTGAAGGGATGTATTTGCCTGATTCCATGGTGTTAATGGTTTGCCTTGATACATTTACTAGCTGTGCTAACTCAGCTTGAGTTATATTTTTTATTGCCCGTTGGACTCGTATTGAATTTTTCATGGGCAATTAATAGTCTTCACTATTTTTTAAATTTTTATTCAACAAATACAAGCTGTAGTTGAACTTTATAATGTAAACAAGCAAAAGCGTAACTACATTATAAGTAACTATAAACACAAACCCAAGACCATAGGATGTGAAATTCAAAATTAATAAGATCGCATAGCTTATCAGGACTGCCCATTTCCACGATTCTAATCTAATTTTGCTTATTAGTTCATCTTCATTAATGTGCCTGGCGAACGAAACCATAATTAAACCAATTATGACACCCGAAAATGCAAGTTCATTAGTTAAATTGTAGTCTGCAGATCCACCGTCATTAGGATAATAGATCTGAAAACCTGGTATGTTGTACCCATAAGATTCCGTGAGGATACCTAACGCCAAGAAAAGCAAAAATGTAACCCAACCGATAAGGCGAAACTTTGCAGGAAGAAGAAATTGATTTTTCATATTTATATCTAGTTTACTTGATCAAATGTAAAACATATATATCATTATGTCAAGTATATTTTACTAAATATGTTTATTAGATATTTCAAAAGATACAGTATATTTAAACA
>NZ_JBFTNT010000203.1:0-7593 GCF_056397585.1 Pedobacter sp. 05L430
TTTTTACAGGAACTTATTACCATTGCCAGCAAAATCAATAATATTGCCGTCGGTTTAAAGTATCGTTTAATAATATTTTTCATGTATTTATCTATTATTTAAAATTAAAGACCTGAACCAATCCAATAGTTATTTAAACTCATCTTAGGATTATTGAACAATGCGTTTGGATGAATTGGCCAGGTCCAACCACCCCTGTTAAACTTATCTGAAGTCAATGGATTATCTGTCCACTCTTTACTTAATACTCTTTTAGTTCTTACCAGGTCAAAATAACGACTTCCTTCTCCCATCAGTTCTTTAGATCTTTCCAGAAAAATTGCATCTTTCAAATTTGTATCTTTACTTCCGGTTGGGTACGGCGGAGCCACGGCCCTTCCCCTTACAATATTTAAACACTCTATTGCTATCGGATCTTCAGGATTAAGATTAGCCAACGCCTCTGCACGTAACAAAATAGCATCGCTATAGCGCATAATTAAATATGTATTGTCTGGATTCAAATCCAAATTAGGATTGTTTGCATCTGCGAATGTATTTAATGCAAATTTCCTTAACTGAAAGGTTGAAGCATTTTGATCAAATGGAGCAACAAACCAGATTGTTAATCTTAAATCTGATTCATCCGGATAAAGTTTTCTCATATATTCTGTTGAAAATACAGAGTAGCTATATCTGTGAGTATACTCAGGTTGCTTGTATGGGAAATGGATAAATGCATCTCCAAAGGGCGAATATGCATTAGCCTGCGCAAATGGGTCATTCAAATCCTGATTGTAATTCAGTGTTCTGAACAATTCAAAAAGACTTTCCTCAGAACGGCCCTTTACAACTTTAGCCCATTCACCTAGAGGAAGCAGACGAAAAGCTTTACTGTCCATAATCTCTTTTCCCAATGCAGCTGTTTCCTGATAATATGAAGTTCTATTAGCAATATCAAACCCTGCATTCCACATATTCATATTCATCAATAAACCTATTGCTGCACCTCTGTTTGCCCTCACACCCCTCAAAGATGGATCAGTAAAAGTTAACGGTAAATCATTTCTAAAATCTTTAAGATCAGCAATGCAATTATTTATAACAGTTACCATATTTTCTCTTGGCAAAGGATCTTTTTGAAAGGCATCAGTATAATAAACTACATCCCCAAATAAGCGAACCATCTGAAAATAACAAAAACAACGAATAAATTTGGCTTCAGCTTTATAGCGCTTAGACTCTTCAGCCGTTAGTGCAGCAATACCATCGTCGATTTTACTAATCATCAGATTAGCCGATTGTATCACTCTGTAATATTCATCCCATTTGGTTAAATCGCTAAAATTATAACCAGACCAAGCTGGTGGTGGTGGTCCGGTAGATATCGCGGCCAGCAGGTACCTGTCATTAACAGTAGTTAAAGGAACATTCTGCTTATCGGTACTTCCCTGAGGGTTTGGCGTTTGCCTGGTGTGCCCCCCGATTAATCCAGATGCAGAACGACCGGCGCCACCTTCTGCCGCAGGAATTACCTCTCCCGAGCGAAATTCACCTGTTGCTCCAGCAAAAGCTGTTCGTGTATATTTATCAAATAACTCACCATACATATCGGTGATATTTGCTTCCATATCCTCCCTGGTCTTGTAAAAATTATTTCCTGTAAGTTTATCTATGGGAGTAATATCCAAAAATTTCTTACAGCCATATTGTGAAGCGCTTACAACAATAAATAAGCAAATAATATATTTTTTCATGTCTTATTAGTTTTGTGACTTCAATTAAAATTCTACGTTAAAACCAAGATTATATACTCGGGGAACCGGGTAACCATTTGAACCATCTCTACCAATTGCAGTAACCCCCTCCGGATTTGGACCGGTGTAAGGAGAAAAAGTAACAATATTACTTGCCGAAAGGAAGGTACGTATATTGTTCAAACCAATACGTCTGGCCATTTTTTTAGCAAATGAATAAGAAAGTGTAATCTGGTTAATTTTGAAGTAACTTCCGGTTTCCATCCAAAGCGTTTGTTCATATCTGTAATTATTCGCAAAAGCGTTGTGTGCATAGTCGTAAGCATTGGCAAATCTGGCGTTGGTATAACCAGGGCCTGTCCACATATTTAAGTCATTAACAGGAACAACAGTAAGTGGATTTTTGCCATAAACACCATCTTTGATACCAAACGGATTGTTCAGCAACCTTAACCTGTCTGCAAGGGCATTATTCAAAATAGAACGTTTTGCAGTATAAGTAGCATAAATATTAAGGGAAAGGGTAGAACCCGATGGCATAGTATAACTCAAAGTATTAGATAAACCACCTGTCAACACGGGCTGTGTATTACCAACAACTTGTAAATCTCTTGAATCCAATACATAATCACCATTGGCATCATAGAAACGTGCATCGCCACCCTGGAAGGAATTAAGAAAATCTCCGGAATCATTATTCCTGTATCTTAAACCTGTAACAGGATCAATTGGTACATCGTTTGTTGAATCGTATACACCCTGATTTACATATAAGTAGTTAGCCAATGAATTTCTTCCAATTCTTTTTGCTAAATGCTGTGAATAACCAGAATTAAAATCAAACTCAATAAACTGTCCGTTATACTCTTCAGGAAGTTTTGTTAAAACGTCATTATTCCAGGCTCCGTTTACGGATATAGTCCAGTTAAATTTGCTGTCTTTAGCTAAAGGCCTGCTTGTAAACGATAGCTCATATCCATAATTTGCAAGTGCTGCATCATTACTTGTATATTTACTAAAAGCAAGGGTATTAGATAATTGACTAACAAACAGTTCATTATCAACCTTTTTATAATAAGTATCAAAAATAACATCAAGTTTTCCGTTGAATAGACCTAAGTCAAAACCAAGGTTAAATTGGGTTACTTTTTTTGGCCTAAGCAAAGGGTTAGGTACATATTCATAATCTATTCCTACCCGTGGATTATTGTTATAGAAACCACGTGGGATGTACTTTCCATAAATATCGATCAAATTTCCAACCGGAAAAATGTTTCTACCCGCCGTTACCCGAATATCTCCATAATTTAGCCATTTAAGATCTTTAAGCCAATTTTCTTTATTAAAGTTCCATTTCAAACCCACTGAAGGATTCTTAGAATATGGTTCTTTATTTCCGTTATTGGAAGTACCGTCAATACGATAAGTTAAATCAAAAATGTATTTCTTCTCAAAATCATAAGTAAAAGCCGCCGCAAATGAAATTTGATTCTGATCGTAAAAAGAAGTTAAAATACCACCGCCCCTAGAGTAATAACCATCATATCCTAATGGTCCTTGAAATTGATCATTTGGCGATCTTTCTAATCTTGTAATACTTGATTGTCCCTTTTTAATATACATCTCACTAAAAAGGTTAAGAAAAAAGTTATGCTTCTCATTTAAAGATCTGGTATAAGAAACGTTATTTCTATTATATAGCTGCGAGGTATATCCATAGAAAGAGTATATCTTAGCAAATTGATCGTTAGCAGCAGCAGGCGTAAAAGTATCTTCAGTATCTACATTATAATCATAACTAGCCGCAGAAGTTAAATTTAATCCCGGGATTAGCTCATAACGTCCCTCAATATAAGTATTTAGGTTCTTAGGTCCTGCATCTGTATTTGTTTGCAGGGCTGATAATACACTACTGGTTGCCTGAAAGAATGAAGGCCCGGGCAGTAATGACGATTTTTGTCCGTCGGCTGCAACACCCGTTTGTAATAACCCTACTCCATTTGCCTTTTTGATCTTACCTACGTTACCTCTTATGGATCCAAAAAAACTAATTCTTTCAGTAGGTTTATAGTCCATATTCATATTCAAACTATACCTGTCAAAACCAGTATTTTTGATAATACCCTTATCAGAAAAGTAACTCAGGTTCGTCTTATAACTAAACTTGGTATCACCACCATCAAGCTGAACGTTATGTGTTTGATTATAGGTATTTTGATAGAAAACGCCCTGCCAATCGGTTGAATTGTTGTAATAAGGATTCAAACTATCAGCTAAGAAAGGTGTATTTGAAACCATATACTGATCTCTGAATCTACCATAGGTATTGATCTGATATAATTTTAGCTCACGTTCAGCATTCCCACCCAAAATACTGCGGAGTTTAGGAATTGCATTCATGTAAAAGTTACCGGTATAACGGATACGCGGAACAGCTGAATTTCCTCGTACAGTTTGTATTAAAATTACACCATATGCACCCCTTGAACCGTACAATGCCGTAGCTGTTGCATCTTTCAATACCTCAATACTTGCAATATCTTCCTGAGGGATCAATGAGATTGGACTCACCCCAGGGCCTTGTTGTTGAAATCCATACTCAGAAGCTTTATCTGCATCCATGGGAACRCCGTCAATAACATATAGTGGCGAAGTAGGTTGAAGAAATGTTTCATTTCCCGATCCAGTTGTACTGATAGTTGATAAACCGCGAATGTTAATTGTACCACGTAAACCAGGAGCACCAGTATTTAACTGGATATTTAAACCCGCCACTTTACCTTGTAACAATTGCTCCACATTTGATACCGGAACATCCTGAACTTCTTTACCGGAAACGATAAAAGATGAACCGGTTGTTACCTCTCTTGTTCTTTTTTGGTAACCACGAATTACTACCTCCTCCATCGTTTTATTATCCTCTTTAAGAGTTACGTTCAATGTGGTTTGCCCGGCATTTAATTTTATAGTTTTTGTTCCATAACTTACATATGTAAATACTAAAGTTGCACCATCATCAACACTTACTGAATAATGGCCTTTACTGTCAGTTTGAGTAAGTACTTTAAGTGGCTTACCGGTGGCAACACTAACACCTACCATTGTATCGTTAGATCCGCCATCTTTTACTGTACCACTAACAGTTACCTTCTTTGTTTGCGCCACCAAATCCTTGCATAGAAAAATGCAGCTGAAAAAAATCGATAGCAGAATTACTTGTTTTCTCATTGTATTAATTTTTATCATTAACATTTCTATTCGTCTTCAAATTTTGGATTCACAGTTTTAAAGTGAAATACAATTTCCCAATCACCTTTTTCATAAATGGCAAACTGCTGTGAAATCACACCTTGCTCTCTGGCACCGCCAAATCCTCTTCGCGAATAAACAAACTCAACATATGCTGTAGATCCGCCAAATGTGTTTGTTATGCCACCCGCTGTAAACCTTGTCGGAATTCTGGCAACAGGGATTGGGTATGCAACATCAAACTTTACGTATTCGCTTGTTCTTTCCATATTAAAACCATGCACCAGTTGATCCCATTTAGTTTCATTAAACTTGGCCGGATTTATCGCTACTGAATCTTTATTCAAAAACTTAAATCTTAATGAATTGCCAGTTCCACCAGGTACTTTTCTGATATATGTATATACAACTCCTTTTAACCCGCCTCCATTCGCAAACAAATCATCATTGGTTCCCTCACCTTTCATCCCGGAAATATTGGGATAATTGTGTTGTAAAGTAGTTCCATTTGCTGTGGTGGTATTAGGCTTACCGGTAAATTTGTTAATATCTTCTGCAGGAAAATATGGTATCTCTCTGTATGGAATTATAGAAAGGTTTTTAATAATTCTCGTTCCTCCTGAATTCTTAACCTTCACATCGAAATATCTGATATCCTGAGGATAAGTTACAGAATCCCGGGGCTTAAAGACTTCACTTGTAGCAGAAGGCCAAAGAATAATATCACCAGAAGGTCTTACCTCAAGCATCGGGCGCTCTTCAATTTTCCTTTTTGCGTCAATTTCGGCTACACTCTTTTCATTTCCGGTATACTCCTGAGTCCACACCAGTACCGGTTTTTTGGCCAGCATATCTTCAGCCGACCTTCCATCTCCAAACCTTGCATTTACAATTTCAAAGGTCATAGGGGCTGAGGAATTATCGGGATTAAAAATGCCCTGATATAAATTTAGCCTACCCAAAGTCGGAGGAAATTCTGTCATGGCATAAGTCATTTTAGTGCTTAAATAATCCTTTTCTTCAGGCAGATCAAAAATCTTCCTGCATCCCGAAAAAGCAATTATCATGGCCAAAAATAGAACTACTCTATATTTTAATATGTTGTACATAACATTTATTAATTTAAATTTATCTGTCCTCATCATTTGTAAATTGTCCTAAAGTTCATAGTCCATTCAGACAACTGGAATAAATCATCACCGGTATTACTCAAGAATACTATACGGTAGTGTTGCCAGGCAATCTCATTATTAAAATCATAAACCTTATTCTGGAAGTTAGATTCAAATACCATATCCTGTCTGGTATCTAATACAGTCCAGTCTGTTCCATTTTGAGATCCTTCAACTCTCCAGCTCTTCGGATTACGAGAATATTCTTTCGAGTCATTTGCAGATGTCAATGTGTAAACATTGGATACTACAGGTAAGCTAGGGTGCCAAATGAAGTAAACTGGTTTAACATTCTGAACATTAAAGTGACAGATAAACTTAGTTAACACATTATCATCAAACAACTTAATGAATTTCTCTCCCGGATTTACCGTTCCATCCTTGTAGTCAGGGTTATTAAATTTAACCTCCATTGTACCAGTAACCGTTTTAAATAAGTTTGTTGGCGGTGGAATAAACGTAAGTCGTCTTGCAAATTCATCGTATCCAAACACATGATCTGGCTGTATTAAATGTACAATTCCATTTTTCGCCTGAATGTTAACTGAACTTGTATAAGCAAATGCCCAGTTCGGAGTAAATACACTTCTTTTAGTATTGGCAAACTCAATCACTTCGGGACCGCCATTTTGCATACCTTGAGCATCAGCGTATTGGCGTTTTCCATGCATTGGATAATTTCCACGTACACTAAAAAGCTCACGGCCATCTCCCAAAGAAAAATCTGTCGATTTAAAAAGTCCCTTTACAATATACCTGGATACCATCGTATCCAAATGAGCACTATCAYTTTTTGCTTTTTCCAGATCAGCCAAAGCAGGTGCAAACCCAGACGCTAATTCGGTTAAAAAGATAGCTCTTTTGCCATTAGCCCTTCTTGCATCATTTAAATTTCTAATTGCCAGCTGAAAACTTGGGTTAGAAACCGCAAATACAGACACGCTACTATCGGTAAGAATACTTTTCATTTTAAGTTTATCAATTACCAGCAACAATGAATCATAAACTCCTGGTTTACTTTTCAGGTAATCATAAATATTTAAGGAAGTACCTGGATTGATATCCTGAGTAGAATAATAGCCTTTTTCTTTCTTACAGGCCACTTGAAATATTATGGCACTAAACAAGAATGCTATTAAATATCTACTATATAAATTTGATTTTTTCATATCTATTAATGTTTAGTTATTTCCAATAAGAGTTTTGTACCAACTCAGGATTTTGGTCAATAAGAGATTGAGCAATAGGCCAGTAAATTCCACCAGAATTAATTAAAGCAATAAACTTCGGATCTCTTTGCACAATTTTATGATACCTAACCAAATCGAACCATCTGTAACCTTCACCCATAAATTCCTTATTACGCTCATTAAAAATCGCTTCAATAAGATTCCCACTGCGCTCGGGCGAGTACGGCACATAACTACTATTAGTAG
>NZ_JBFTNT010000204.1:0-9566 GCF_056397585.1 Pedobacter sp. 05L430
ACCTGCCGGGCTGGGGGCACTATTCTTATAAAATATCGACGGTTAGCGACAGCGCTCAGGTTTATTTTGATCAGGGATTAACCATGTATTATAGTTACCATATGAAGGAGGCCCTCGCTTCCTTTAAAGAAGCTGCCAGATTTGATCCTAACAGTGCTATGGCCTATTGGGGACAAGCATTAGCAATGGGTCCTTACTATAATTCTGCCCACAATTATACCATTCCTAAAAACATATCAGAAGTTTTAAAGCTGATGAACCAATCTGCAGATAAGGCATCAGCAAAAGAGCGCGATCTGCTGAAAGTAATGAATCTCAGGTATCCATTGTCGGATGCCGATACTCTAAAAACGAAGCTGAACATGGCCTATGCACAAGGTATGAAATCGCTTATTTCCATATATCCTCAGGATGCAGACATCAAGACGCTATTTATAGATGCGGTTATGTTGAGCCATCCCTGGGATTTCTGGAATAACGACGGATCTGCGAAAGAATGGACGCCTGAATTAGTGGGCTTATGCGAGAGCGTATTACAGGAAAATCCCCAACATCCTGCTGCTTTACACTATTATATACATTTAACGGAAGCTTCTCGTAAGCCTGATCGTGCCTTGGACAATGCAAGGCTGCTTAAAGATCTTTTTCCTGGCGTGGCTCACATGGTTCACATGTCTAGCCACGTGTATCAAAGAAACGGTTTGTATGCATTAGGTGTAGAAGCCAATGACAGTGCAGATGTAAGCCTTGTGCGTTATGATTCGCTGGCCAGGCATCTTTCCCTTAGCAAGCATTCCTCGCATTATTTTGCGGTACAGGCTTTTTGCGGGTTAACAGGTGGAATGTACACCAAAGGAATGCAGGATGCCATAAGGTGCAGAAAAAGTGTTATGCCAACTTATGAGGATACCTATGCCCAATATTTGTACATGATGCCAAAGTTTATCTTGGTAAGACTTGGTAAGTGGGATGAGATATTAAAGGATACAGTTCAGCCGGATGCCCGTTGGACATATGCCGGAATATTGGATAATTTTGCCAAAGGGTTGGCATATGTGTATACAGGTAAACCGGATTTGGCAAAAGTGCAACTTATTCAGTTGCGCAGTAAAATAACTGATCCTGTTTTAAAAAAKAGGCGTATCCCCTTTAATACAGCACTGCAAGGCGCACAGATTGCAGAGAATATTTTAAATGCTGTGATTCTATTAGATCAGAGAAAGAATACAGCTGGCATTAACACCCTCCAAGAGGCCATAAAAATAGAAGACGAAATGATCTATGCTGAGCCAATGGACTGGCCGATTCCTGTAAGACAATTTTTAGGAGCCTATCTTTTAAAGCAAGGGAATCCCGCCAATGCAGCACAGGTTTACAAAATGGATCTGGAACTAAACCCTGGAAATGGCTGGTCATTAATTGGGCTATATCATAGTTTAAGTGCCCTGAATAAAGTTGTGGGGATGGCCGAGTATAAAACCGCTTACCTGAGGGCATTCTCTGATGCAGAGCATATTCCCCCGGCTTCGGCTTACGGTAAATAGCAATTTATATTTCAAAATTAGGCCATTAAATCAAAACCATTTGAATTTTTAAACTGTTTACCTCTTAAAATATAAACATGAATAAATTTTTCAGAGCAATTATAGCTGGCTGGGGAGCTAAAAAGTTAGGTGGGGGCTGTTTGTCTACCATAATCATATTTATTGTAATTTATTCGCTCCTGGGTAAATGCAATCAGAAAACACAGGCAAACTCGCAATCGAAAAAAGTACAGACTGCTATTCCTGTATTCAAATAAGAATTCAGGATAACAAAAAAAAACTTGCTATCTGCAAACTTCTTGTTTTTTATTTTGTTGCTATTTAGGATTACTTAAATCCTGAAAACCATTAAAACAGTTAATTTAAAAGGAGGCTCATGAAATTTACTATAGTCAACCCCACAGATCACACGCCCGTTAGACTCAGGACAGCACCTGAAGATTATAACGGGGAGCAAGGACTCCGTATCATTTTTCCGGAAAACGATTCTTTAGTTATGGTCGAAAAAAACGGACAATGGAATGTAATGGATGAAACGGATATAAATCCTAAACTTATTGAGGCGATAGCTAAAGAGTTGAAACCGATTGCCCGATACACCTGAAGAAGTTCAGTATTCGTAGATRGCAAATGGCATCTGGACGTATTCTGAAATCCTGTTAGTTACCTCAAGGTTACCGGTTACCCATTGTTAACCGATAGCAAAAAAAGATCTGTAATTTCTAGTTTTGAGCTATTAATCATCAACAATGAAAAATATGAAAAAACTGGATTATTATGTACTGGACGTTTTTACAGATCAGCGGTTTAAGGGAAACCAACTGTCAGTTGTTTATATAGAAGATGAGCTTAACCTTAGTCAGTACCACGATATATCCAGGGAATTCGGCTATTCTGAAACTTCTTTTGTTAGCTATTCAGAGAAAGAAGGCGTTTTCAAAGTACGGTCTTTCACCCCGGCAAAATTTGAGGTAGCAGGCGCCGGACACAACCTTTTGGGCGCCGTCTGTTTGGCATTATTAAAAAAATGGGATATCTTTAAAAATCAACAAGGGAGACCCTGGGTATTGATAAAGGATACCCCTATTCCTTTAAAAGTCACTGAGGAATCAGGACTACCTTATGTTGCAATGAAACAGCGCCCTTCTAAAATAATCAACAAAGTACCAGTCAACCTCTTAACCGAGGCCCTGGGTTTAAAGACTACCGACTTTGATTTGAATGGTTGGGACATCAATATTGTACAAACAGAAGTTCCTCATTTAATGGTTCCTGTAAAAGATCTGGGAACACTTAAAAATGCTGTTTCCAATAAACCCATATTGAAAGGCTTATCTGAAAAATTTGATTTTGAAGGTTGTTATTTATTTACTGTAAATGGTATTGAAAACAATTATCTCGCAGAGACAAGGTTTTTTAATCCAGGCATTGGAATCGACGAAGATCCCGCCACAGGAACAGCTGCAGGACCACTGGCCGGCTATCTTGAAACGCTTGGATACATTAAAAAAAACAGGGACTATAAGATCCTGCAAGGAAAATATATAGAACATCCATCTACAATCAGCGTAAATGTAGCTAATGATGGCATATGGGTTAGCGGCTCCTCTGCGATTGTGATGGAAGGTCAGCTTTATTTATAAAAGGGTCATTGGGGATTTAGATTATATTGACCTTGAGAATACCAACTTCCGGTAATTGAGTGCGATTGTCAACAGAAAAATGTAATTTGGAACATGAAATCGATCCTCGCACTTCTTCTTCTAACCCTGAGCATTTCATTGGCAAGTGTCGCTCAAAAACCTGTTAGCGAAACCAGGGACGTAACAGTAACATGGGTAAAACAAAACCTCCGAAATAACGGTCCGAAACTGATCCTGACTGCTGAAAGTTTAGCGCAGATCAAAAAGGTCGTAAAAAAGGATGAAACTGCAAAAGCTTATTATGGATATCTTTATAAAAATGCAGTTGCTCTGCTGGATGTCGCAGTTCTGGAAAGAAAGCTGGAAGGGAGGAGATTGCTTGGAGTATCCAGGCAAGCAATTGCACGAATCGGCACACTCGCTGCAGTTTATGCCATATCAAAAGAAAAGCGGTTCTTGGATCGGGTAAATACCGAATTGCTAAATGTTTGCAATTTTTCAGATTGGAACCCTAGCCATTTTCTGGATGTTGGAGAAATGGCCTATGGGGTTTCTATTGGGCTGGATTGGACTCTGGGCGACCTACCGGAATCTACTATACGACTGGTAAAGGATGCCCTGATCAGCAAAGCCATAGAGCCCAGTTTGAATGAAAAATTCAACGGATGGGTAAAAGTGGACAACAATTGGAACCAGGTATGTCATGGCGGTATTACTTCGGCGGCTGTAATGATTGCAGATCAGGATCCTGCTTTAGCCGCACAATTGATTTCCCGAATGATCCAGAACATTCCAAGAGCACTGAGGGCATACGGGCCAGACGGGGCCTATCCTGAAGGGGCATCTTACTGGTCCTATGGAACCAGTTATACATTAATCACTATCAATGTACTTGAAAGCGCTTTTGGAACGGATTTTGGTATTTCCAACACATCCGGATTTGTCAATAGTGCGCTTTTTGTGAAGAAACTGGTGGGTTCAAGTGGGCTTTATTTCAATTATTTTGATTCTGGCAGCAGTGGAGATGATGGTCTGGAAAACCAGGAATTGCTGTTGTGGTTTGCAAATAGGACAAACAATGATGTCTATTTTAATAAGGAAAAATTTCTAGGAGCCCTAGCAAGGTCAGATACCAGCGGTTATAACAGTTCCAAATTTAATGGGATGGTTCTGGCCTGGCTGGCAAAACATAAAAAATCTATGGTGAATCAATTACCTGCAAATTACAAAGGTGATGGAATCAACCCAATTGTTGTATTTGGTGGTGGAAAAACTGATCCCAATGGGTATTTTCTTGGGGCCAAAGGCGGTGCAGCAAATTTAAACCATGGCAACATGGATGCTGGTTCTTTTGTATTTGACCTATATGGCGTCAGGTGGTCTGTAGATCTGGGGATGCAGAATTACTTTKAGCTGGAGCAAGCTATAGGTGTTAATGGCTTATGGGACAGCAACCAGCAAAGCAAGCGCTGGACCCTGCTGAGCAAGAACAATTTCGGGCACAGTACGCTGACGGTCAATGATGAACTGCACTTGGCCAAGGGTTTTGCACCATTAAGCTACTATAAAGAAAAAGGTAACCGTCCTCAGGCAGGTTTTGACCTTTCTGCGGTATTTAAGGGACAGCTAAAAAGCGCTAAAAGAGATTTTAAACGGACGGGAGACCAAAGCCTTGAAATCACTGATATACTGGAGCTTTCTGAACAGACAAAAAGCGTAACCTGGGCGATGATGACCCAGGCAGATGCCGAAATCATAGAAGGTGGAGTTCTGCTAAAGCAAAAAGGAAAAAACCTAAAAGTTATGATCAAGCAACCTGAGGGCGTCTTGATCATGGTGGTTTCCGAAAATCCTCCCCCATTAGACTATGATATGAAAGTAGAGAATCTGAAAAGAGTGGAATTTAAGTTTCCTGTCGAACTCCTTAAAAACAAAGGACAAAAGATCGTTGTAGAGTTAAAGGGCCCATAAATGGCATTACCCTTTAATTATTTTTCAATTCGAAAGAATTGAAAAACGCTTTCTGACCTGAACCTTTAGCTACAATACCAGCCCTATACCCCATTCCCCATGGTGCATATTTTGGCGCATCAAATGTTGCAGTGTGGAATTTCACCCATTCCAACTGAGGCTTTTTATAAAAGAAATCTATTAGTTTTCCACCTCCGCTGATCTGCATTTTCAATTCAATTAATCCATGAGATTGCTCTTTGACTTGTTTGAGTACAAGGTATTTTCCCTCAAGATTATTATATACTGTTATACCATCTTCAGCAGCTGTTATTCCAATTCCTCCTAACTCACCTGGCCACTTACTTTTGAAAATGGCTCCTGCGAAACAGACCCCACTTTGTGCCTCCGTAAGCGTCACTTTCGTGCTAATGCTGAAATTCACGGTTTTAATATATTGCCCTAAAAATGTTCCCAACTCATGATTCTGGTTCGTAGATACCAGATGAAGCCCCTTATTGAAGTTCACATCCGGCTTTGGCAATTTCGATGGCCATTGCCAGGCTAGGTTCAGTTTATTGTCCTTTTTAAAATCGTCATAAAAATCCAGTTCTGCTTTTGGTCGATTTGGAATGGTCGCATTATGAAGAACCGGCCAGCCATCCGGCCCCGTTTTTAATTCTTCAAGTATACCTTCTCTGCCTACAAATACATCATAGTTTTTATTGAACGCATGATAAAGCATAAAAAATCGGTGGTCTGCAGATTCAACCACAGTGCCGTGACCAGGGCAGTTCCATCGTTCATTGCTAACCATTACAGGGTTTTTATCATACTTCTCCCATTTTCCTCCTGCTAGATCTTTTGTCCGGGCAATTCCCGTCTTATAATTACACTTAGCATCACAACACCCTCCTACCGCATATAAACTATAGATGTACTCACCCATTCTGAAAAAACAAGCACCTTCTACCAGAGAGGTCTCCCAAGGTTGGCTGTTTGTGTATACTTTTCTTTTCTCACCCAGCAATTTGGTACGGCTTTCATTGATTTCCTGCACCCAAATCCAGCTTTCCTTCCCACAACCATTTCCGTCATTTTTCCAGAAGGCATAAATTTTTCCCTTGTCCTGAAATTCGAAAGCGTCAATTGCTCCACAATCATCTTCTATGATTACAGGACCATTGTCTGTGAATTTGCCCGTTTCGATTTTATTGGCATCTATCCAGGCTACACCACACTGCAAGCCCGGGTTTCCTTTGACTTTCCTGTTATGCGCAGTATAATAGGCATAAATTCTATGCTGCTTTGCATCATAGGCCAGTTCGGAAGCCCAGAAATTATTTTCTCCCCATTGATCCTTCATATCCTTGAACCCCTCCGGGAAAACATGGTTAACCAATACCCAGTTCTTCAAATCTACCGATTTATAGATGGTAAAATAAGGTGCCCATTCATTAGTAGTTGACGTAGCATAATAAACTTTGCCTATCCTTATAATTGAAGGATCCGGATTGTCGCCAGGTAATGCAGGGTTTACCAATTGAACATCGGCAGGAGCAACATTTTTATCTGCATCTCTTCTTTTAACGCCACATGATAGCAATACACACATGAAAACAGCACATATTACTGTAGTATTAATATACCTTATATCCATAAAACGGCCATTTATCATTTCACAAATCTATATTTATTTTTCACTTTTTACCCAAATCTATCGTTCCCGGATAAAATGTAACTACTCCTGTGGTAATATCGTGAAGGCCCCCGATGATTCCGATTTGACCTCCTTCTACCATTTCTTTGAGAATGGGACTTCGCTCCAGTATCGATTTAACAGACCTATTAACATTTATAGCGGCTACCTTTTCAACAAATTCGCTGTTGTTAGAATTGCGGTTCTCTTTTATGGTCAGCTCATCATCCACAGCAGGCCTGATTTTCGAGAGCAAAGAAGTAAGGTTGCCCATCTCCACATGATCGCAGGCACCTTTAATTGCTCCGCACCTGGTATGGCCCAGAACAACGATAATTTTTGCACCTGCAAGCCTGCAGCCAAATTCCATGCTTCCTAAAACGTCCTCATTAATAATGTTACCTGCAATCCGGATACTGAAAATATCACCCAAACCCTGTTCAAAAATTAATTCCGCAGATGTGCGACTGTATATGCAACTTAAAATTATAGCGAACGGATGTTGACCATCTGAGGTTTCATTTGCTTGCTGTAAAAGATTTCGGTTGATTTTCAGGTTATTAACAAATCGTTTATTTCCCTCTTCCAATAAATTTAGCGCCATTATTGGTGTTATAGCTTCCTGATCTTCTTTTGTTAAAGTTTTCATGCACGACAATTTTGTGATGCAATCTAAGAAAAAGTCAAAAAAAATGAGTCCTTACGGTTTTTTTAGTTTGTGCATTGGTTGTTGCACCTGTATAATTGTAACGCAACTGTAAATTCATCATCGTTGATATTTTTGCCTGAGTGCTAAACCTTCCTGTTGTGGCATTTCCATTAAAATCAAAATCCTGACCCAGATAAAACCCCTTTTGCTGGAACTCATAACCATTTAATTCGGCATTCAACTGTAACCATTTCCATGGATTATAAAGTAAAGAAAGCTCAAGCCCCTGTCTGATCTCACCGTCAATATTAACCGGAATAGTATAAAATATATCGTTGTTCCGATAGGTGTACATTTGGATAATATCAGAGTTATTTTGGTAGTAGACAGAAGGATTAAAGGTTAAATCTCCCCAATGCTTCAATAAGCCAAGTTCCAGCACATCCGCATACGAAGGGTTTAGAGCAGGATTGCCAATAAATTGAGAGTTAAGATCTGTAAGTTCATTAAATGGATACAACATCCATAATGATGGGCGATTAATTCTTTTGCTATAGCTAAACTGTGTCGTCGTTTCTTCATTGAGCTGATAGCTCAGGTTAAGCGTAGGAAATATGCGGATGTAATTTTTTTTATTTTGGTAGTCACCTAGTCGATCTTCAATACTAATTTTGGTAAGTTCTGAACGCAAACCCAACATATAAGAAAACCTCTTACCTTTATTGCTGAATTGAGCATAGGCACTGCTAATCAGTTCATTGTACTGAAGTTTATTGTTGATATTGTAATAAATAACCCATTGATCTCCTTGTTGTTGTTCTGCATAAAAATCACTTGTTACTTTTCTGTTCTCGAGTTTTAGCCCCAGTTCAAGCATCGATTTTTCGGTTAGTGGTTGTTCTAAATCGCTTTGAAGTAAGAAATCCTTACTACTGCCAATAGAACTGGTCCTGATACCCGGCAAAGTTTCGGGATGTGGAAAGTGTTTCTMAGTGGTCAACGCCCATGTTTTGTCGCTATTCCAAAAATCATATTGCATATCAAGTGTATATTTTTTTTGTGCATTTTCGAATGTGCGCGTATAGTTAAATTCTAATTGATTGTAATCTCTTTTCTCTCGGGATTCACCATTTCTGATTAAGTTGCTATCCAGAGTACTGCTACTATATTGATAATCGAACCAGGTTTTGTCATGATCTTTAGTCGCATTTTTAAAGTAGGCTGCAGTCATTGTATTGTGTGCATTAATGAGATAGTCAGCACCGAGATATATCAATTTACCGTCATCATGTCGGTCTTCATCCTGTGTTTGAGTTAAGAAACGCTGCTGTTCATTATCCAACACGCTTTGATTACTGCTGTAAAAACCTTTATAATCCGATAAACGGATGCCCAGCGTAGAGAACAGGTTAATTTTATCTGACTTATAATTCAAACTGGGATTTATACGGTTATCATTAGGAAGCCCTCCTACCACCTTTAGCTGGCCATTTAGCCCACCAATTTTATTCTTTTTAAGGATGATGTTAATGATTCCGGCAGATCCTCCGGCATCGTAACGGGAAGAGGGATTGGAAATAACCTCAATCTTATCAATTAGACCGGCAGGGATCTGATCGAGTAAATTGCTTTGCGTTAATCCCGAACGCCGACCATTAATTAAAACCATCACATTGCTATTGCCTCTTAGCCTTACTGCGCCTTCAGGATTTATCGCTACAGATGGTACGCTGTTTAATATATCGTTAACTGAACCGCTTTGAGATAAGATGTCTTTTCCAACCTCAAAGACCTTTTTATCCAGTTTTAAACTAATCATACTTTTTTCTGCAGTGATCGAAACTTCTTTTAGAACGGTTGTATCTTGCATAAGGCTAATATTTCCAATATCCAGTTTATAGGCTGAAGGACTTAGCTCAACGTTTCGACTTAAGGTTTTATAACCTATTAGGCTAAATTCCAATATGACATTTTCTTCAGGCAATCCTTCTAAAAGAAATTCTCCTTTCTCATCACTAATGGTGCTTAAAATAAGTTTCCCAAGGATATTTTTAACTTGAATAGTTACGTAAGGCAGTGCG
>NZ_JBFTNT010000205.1:0-7496 GCF_056397585.1 Pedobacter sp. 05L430
GCTTTAAGGTAAAGTCCGTATTAATCCGTGTAGTGGTGGTTTTACGGACACCATTATTTGCCATGGTTGCCAGTGAGTTTACCGTAGACACCTGTTCCTGCGGATAGTATCCCCAGCCCCCGTTGGTATACTTAGGATAATAAATATTTGGCGCATTGCTGTATATACTTTGCCAAATCCGGTATTCCCAGCTGTCTTGTCCCCAGGCGTCTTGTTTCACCCCATAGGAGCCTGCGAGATTCGTGGTCAGGACAGTAGTCTTAGTTAAATTAAAATCCAGGTTACTACGGACATTGATGCGGTTAAATCCATATCCGGGTTCATATGATTTTCCATTGTCTAGTTTTTTAATGATATCGCCTTCTTTCAAAAAATCTATCGCTGTAAAATATTTCACGAAAGCCGTACCGCCGGACACATTTGCACTTCCATTGTAAGACATCACAGAATTCTTGATCAGTTCCTCTCCCCAATCCACATTCGGGTAGCGCTCTGCTTCTGCCTGGTTGCTGGGGTTACGATATTTCGCTAACTCAGCAGAGGGTACATACTTACTCCATGAAGACGCGGAAAGACCTAATTCATGCTCAATGGCCAGGTTCCGGATCTTTATGGCATCATATGAATCATATTTGCTGGCCAGCAAAGAAGGTATTTTCATTGTGGCATTGCCAGTAAAACGGATATCTGCCCTGCCTTCTTTTCCGCGTTTGGTAGTAATCAGGATTACCCCATTTGCGCCCTTTACCCCAAATACCGCTGTCGCAGATGCATCTTTCAAAACTGAAATACTTTCCACAGAACCCACATCGACGCTGTTCATAGACCGCTCAATTCCATCCACTAAAACCAGTGGGTCACTGTTATTCCAAGTACTCTGACCGCGGATGAAAATCTTTGGATCTTCAGCACCTGGCGTTCCTTGCGTTGCCACTGTAATGACACCAGGCAAGTTCCCAGTCAATGCTGCGCCAAGGCTCGAAACCCCACCTGCCCGCTCCAATACTTCTCCTTTTACCTGTGTAATTGCCCCAACTACACTCTCTTTTTTCTGTTTTCCATAGCCCACAACGATAACCTCATTTAATGCCTTGTTATCGTCTCTTAATAAAATCGTCACATTATTCTTACCTGTAACGTTGACCTCTTGAGTCTCCATACCAACATAAGCCACCATAAGGGTTGTCATTCCGTCGCCCAGCTCGATCGTAAAATRCCCATCCGAATTTGTTAATGCTCTTGTATTTGTACCTTTGACCGTAATTGTTACACCAATAAGCGGTGTTTTTTGTAAGTCGACAACAGTGCCTTTGATTATTCGTCTTTGTTGTGCGTTGACGGCATTGGTCAGCAGAAAAAAAACAAATATTGAAAAGCAAACTTTTTGTAATAGTGCTTGTCTGAAAAATTTGATAAGACAGCCATGATTACACACTTTTGTGTATTTTTCCATTATTTAAAATCATTTAAGAGGATTTAATTTTGATAATTACGTCTTCCATACGCCATATGGAGTCTTAGTAGTAGATTTTTTTTTCCATCATACATTTGGTTTGTTTATTGGTTACTTTAAAAAATTAAAGCGGTTGGTCTGGGTATAGCATGTCCACTCCAGTCAACTGCGTTGGTGGTTTCATCTGGATTGGCTTGGTTAGTCAATGTACTTTTACTCATTGACATCGCCGCTCCTCAACAAGATTCAATAGACCTAAACCGCTGCTGTATTTCCTGCAACACACCTACCACGAAAATCTCATGATAAGCGATCAGGTTCAGCGGCACTGGTTCAGAACCTTCGTCAATCGAAAAGAATTAAAGAAAAATAAAGATGCCTGTTCATGGGTTTGTTGGTTTAATCCCGCGGCTCTTTGGAACGCGCGGATGGATTTATATTTAGTTAACCTAAATTAAGCGCGCATCATTTTTTAGGCTGGTACAATTGTTTAAATTTATATGCAGGATGTTCAAAACGACAAAAACACGGTCTAAACGACCAAAAACAGCGATATCAACCATAATCCGGCGTAAATATTTAGAAAGAATAAATCTCATAATACATATTTACCACATTAAAATTCATCCCTCCTCGATTAGGCGGACATCTAAAGGTCTGGGAAAGTAAAAGAATTGATTACCAGATTAGTTTGCCGGAGCTGGTTGATCTGAAATATGAAAGTAATCAAAGTCGGCATACCCACCTGTCTGTTTTTCGGCATAATTAAACAGCGCAAACCGGTATCCCATAAAGTGCGGGATGGTATAAGCCATTTTTAATGAGCTTCCGATTTTCTTCCAATGCTTTCCATCAAGGCTATACCTAAAGCTGGCAAGGTCTCTCCTTTGGCTAAAATCACAATGTACGCTAAAATAGATGGTGTTTTGCTTGAGCGGAATCCGTTCATTTTCGATAGGCTCGCCGGTTCCAGCATCTATGATCACAATATATTTATCACCTCCTTCTACCCTCACACCAATCAGTCCGTACTTTTTTTGCAACAAACCCAACCCAGCAAAATCACCATCCTTCAGCTTAGATACATCAAGCAAGGTCACTGCTGTGGAAAAAGGGCCAGTTGTGCGTTGCGTTAATGTATTTCTGGCTGACAAAAAATCATGATCCAATCGTCCATTGGTCAATCTCAAATGGCCTTTTCTCTTTCTCAGCGACCAAAGCCGCGCGTCAGGGTTATGGTTCCATTGCCAGACAAGGGGCAAATCAGCTTCACTGGGTTTTCGGTTAAATTCATCAGAGGCGACAATACCCGGAATCAAACCCTTATCCGCTGGTAAATCCAGGGTGTCCGGAACTTTTCCGTCTATGCCCAGGATTGGCCATTCATTTTGCCACTTAACAGGAACTAAATAAGGAATACGGCCCACCGCACCGAAATCACGAAAAAGGTAAGCATACCAATCGCCATTTGGCATATCAATAAGCCCACCCTGAGCCACACCCAAATCCTGCAGGCCAATTTTCCCCTCATAAGGACCGGTTATCTTATCTGCTCTATGGATCACTACCGTTCGCATACCACCTCTTGGCCAAGTAATGTTAAACAGATAGTATTTACCCTTAACCTTAAACAATTGCGATCCTTCAGCCGGCAATCCAATCTTTTCCCCAGAAGGAAGACTGGCATTTTCTATAATAATACGTTCAGGAACAGCAGGATCAGGACCTGATAAATCAGGCTTCATTTCAACTAACCTGATCTTTCCTCCGCCATAAACCATATAAACTTTGCCGTCGTCATCAAAAAACAGGGAATGATCATGAAATCCTGGCTTAAAAGCCTTTACTTTCCAGGGACCTTTTTCTACATCCTTTGTACTATAGATATACGTTTTTCCGGTAGTCTGGGCAAATGTACTTACGTAGAAAACCCCATTATGATAACGCATACTGCTTGCCCAGGTTCCCTGACCGTAAGCCTGCTTACCGTTTTTTAGGTTGAGTTCATCTACGTCCGCGAGTGTATCATAGACATAATTTACAATACTCCAGTTTATCAAATCGCTGGACTTCATAATCGGAACGCCGGGGCTCATGTGCATTGTGGTGCTACTCATGTAGTATAAATCTCCTACACGCACCATAGACATATCGGGTACATCTGCAAAAATAATGGGATTTTGTGCCTTTAGCTGTTGAGCAAATACCGAGTGAAATAAACAATTTAATGTAGTTAAGATCACAAAGGCAATTATATTTCTCATCTTGTCAGGGTTATGTGTTTGGTAATTTTATACTAGAAAGAAGCGGTATCTACCGGTTTAAAAAGCATTTGAGAAAACATATACAATCCATTTTTCCAAACCTTAAAATCATGAAAGCCCGGTTCAATAAAATAGATGTGAGGTACTTGATTTTGGATAAGATAATCGTGGGTACGCTTACTGTAAATGATTAGATTATCACTTGCTCCGCAGGATATAAATAACAGTTTAAGCATTTCTTTTGCTTTGGCAGGATCAGGCACCAGGTCCTGAGGGACTCTGGTATTTGGTGCTGAGGAAAAACCACCAACCCATGCAAATTTTTGAAGATTCCCTAACCCAAAATTTAACGATTGCCCTCCGCCCATGGATAGTCCCGCAATTGCACGGTGCTCAGGGTCTTTATGTGTTCGGAACTTCTTTTCCACAAAGGGAATCAGATCGTTTAATAGATCTTTTTCGAAAGTTGAAAATGCATCAATCTTATCTTTGGACATGACGTTTCCAATTGCACGGTCATCTTTCATGGCGCGACCGTTAGGCATTACAACAATCATAGGCACTAATTTCCCTGCTGCATAAAGGTTATCTAGTATGACCTGTGGCTTCCCTCCATTTAACCATTCCCTTTCATCTCCACCAATCCCGTGGAGTAAATACAAAACAGGATACTTCTTGTTCTTTGTATAACCCGGAGGGGTGTAGGCTATCGCCTTTCTAATGGTGCCTACAGTTTCAGAGTAATAACTGATCGTGTCTATTTTACCATGTGGTATGTCCACATTTACAACGTCAAAACCAGGAGAAGCTGGCTCGACAATTTGTTGTGAAGAAACAGGCATGCTGAACAAGAACAACATCCCGGCAAGTAACATCTGCCTTATACTTAAGTGTCTATTCCATTTAATCATAATTGTTTTTTTTAGCGGTTTATTTCCTATGAACTATTTTTAAATTACTATTTTTTGAACTGTCATCTAGTAATGACAGCATTTTGGTAGCGTAGCGTTTACCCAACTCTCTATATCCAGCGGCGTTAAAATGTAATTTATCCGCAGCAGCCGTACATCCTTTTGACGAGATGACATATGAATTTAAAATGGTCTGAGGCAATTTTCCAATCGTGGTATTCATACCCGCACAAATACCCCCCTGATCAGCATGCACCATTTCTCCGACGAGTAATGGTATTGAGTTTTCTTTGAGGTTCAAATCTCTCAGCAAATTATCATAAACAGCTTTAACTTTCTCTACCCATAATGTGTCACCCGTATTAGACTCGCCCTGATGTAACAGAATCCCCTTTATTACCCCTTGTTTTTGGGCAATTTCTGCCAACTCAACTAAACGCCMATAGGGATTCCCTCCATATTGATTGATCATTCCGATCATCCACCCTGGAGCAGTAGCGCTATAAGATTTGTACCCTTCCTTATCAAATAATTCAATTTTGCACCCACCAACTGCAACATTAATCACTCCCACTTTTATATTCTTGGGAAGATTAGAAACCATCGTTTTTCCAAAATAATCAGCTGGCGTTAAACCCGTATTGCACCTGCTTAAAGGGGGCATTGCGGTATACCAGTTTCCCTTCCTTCTGTTAAGATCAAGGCAGTCCACTGCTTGCAATACTTTGAAACGATTACTTATGCTTATTGTATCCTGAGCTTCGAATTTGGCATTCCCCTCCATATTAGATTGACCAAAACACAGATAAATATGAAAATCCTTATCTTGTGCGTAGCTTTTATTTAAACTTAGCAGAAACATAATCAAAAAGAGACCAGCTCTCTTTATTTTCAATGTGGATGAACCAAACACTGAAATATTTTTACTTCTCATCATGATAATCGTTATTGTTGTTAAACCAGCCCTACCTGTTCTATAACCCAGTGCATATGAGCAAAGACACATGGTTAAGCGTACCATAAAACTATATCATGCAGGCTCTTTTACAGGGAAGTTTTGGACATTATTGTAGCAGAAATGTTATAGCAATAAAATTTATGGTAGAAATACGGGCTGCGTTAATAAACCGGGATCAAACAATTAAGGTTTACAAGGATTTAACTTCTCCAACCAAGCCAACATCCGCTTTTCGCTTTAAATGGATATATTCAGAGGGCTGCATATTAAATTTGGCTTTAAAAGACTTTGCAAAATAGTTTGGTGTAGCAAAACCCACCATATAGGCAATTTGGGAAACATTCAAATCACTTTTTTCGAGTAACACAGTGGCCTTGTCCAGCTTAACAGACCTGATGTATTCCACCGGAGATTGTCCGGTTAATTCCAAAATTTTGTGGTATAAGGATCCCCTGCTCATACCAACATGTTTGCTAAGGTCTTCAACAGAAAGTTTAGGATTATTCAGATTTTCTTCAATGTACAAGGCAACCTTATTCAATAACCTGTCGCTATGCGATTCTATGATCAATTCGGGTGCCTGAACCTTGATCTGCTTGGTATAAGTTTCTTTGAGTGTCTTATTCAGTGCCAGGAGATTCTTAATTTTAGCATTAAGAATTTCAAAATTAAATGGCTTGGTCAAGTAGTCATTAGCACCTGTTTTCAGCCCTCTGATCTGTTCTTCTTCGCCAGTTAAGGCTGTCAGCAATATGATCGGGATGTGATTGGTTCTTTTATCTGACTTAACTTTATAGCACAACTCAATTCCATTCATGTAAGGCATATTGATGTCACTTACGATAACCTGAGGATGATGTGCCAAAGCCTGTTGCCACCCTTCCTGTCCGTTACTGGCCTCATAGATCCTATAAAAGGGCTTTAAACCGTCTTTAAGATAAAATCTAAAATCCTCGTTGTCCTCTACCAATAAAATTGAAGGGATTTCGATACTGACTTGGATTTCTTGCTTAGCGCCGGTGGCTTCCTGCCCGTTTTCGGATCGCGTTGGGCCCGAAAAATCCAACTCCAGTTCATCGTCAGCCATCGTTGTTGAAAAAGGAAGGTTAATGATAAAACTGCTTCCAAGCCCAGGTTCACTTTCAACAACTATATTCCCGCCATGCATTTTAATAAATTCCTTGGCAATGGACAAGCCAATGCCACTTCCCTGATTCAAAATGGAGGCTGTGGTATCGATTTGAAAAAACCGTTCAAATATTCTTTCTTTATTTTCCCCAGAGATGCCAATACCCGTATCGGAAACCCTGATCATAAGACAAGATTCAGTGCCGATGAGCGGATCGTTTTTTTCTAATTCCACGGATATTGTACCACCAACCGGAGTAAATTTAAATGCATTAGACAGGAGATTGAATAATACACGTTCTATTTTATCCTGATCAAAAGAGGTATAAATACAATTGAAGCGGCTCTTAAATAAAAGCTGAATCTGCTTCCGTTCACTAAGGTCATTAAAGGGTTCCAAAACTTCTTTGATAAAGGAAACCATATCTCCATCAGAAAGGTTTAACCTTAATTCCTGGTCTTCCATTTTCCGGAAATCCAGAATTTGATTAACCAGATTGAGCAAGCGTCGGGTATTTCGTTTGATCATATTTAAAGGGTCGGCAATTTCAGCAGCTCTCTTTTCCGTCAACAGTTTGTCAATAGGCCCGATAATTAGCGACAGCGGGGTACGGAACTCATGACTCAAGTTGGTGAGAAATTTGATCTTCAGTTTATCTAATTCGCGTAAGCGTTCGGCCTCCTTGCGTTCCTGTTCAATTAGCTGCTCTGCTTTCATTTTTTCCTGAATCACCGCAAATTTCAGTTTGAGCTTTTGAATTCCCCTGTGCCTGATATAAAGA
>NZ_JBFTNT010000206.1:0-7444 GCF_056397585.1 Pedobacter sp. 05L430
GGTATAGGGGCCGCTGGTGTCATAAATTGTTACCGGAGGGTTTGGTTCTGTTAAACCGAAGCCATTGTGGATTTTGGTATCGCTTAAGCTGATCTCGCGCATGGCAACTTCAATATCGTGCAATTGTCCTTTTACAAAAATCTTACGTGAGGCAGGGAARGGACTACGGCTGATCACTTCTTCGGTTGGAGTTTTTTCACTTTTCATAAATACTTTAATTTATAATGAAGGATTGATTTAATACATGATTGGGGCATTAACCACCCTGGGTGGCTTTAATTAGGATTACCTGATCGCCATGTTTTAGCTCATGTTCGGCCCAGGCAGACTTAGAAATAATGGTTTGATTGATGGCTACAGCGATACCTTTAGCCTGAACGTTAATAACAGACAGCATTTGTTCTACAGAACAAGGGTTGTTAAATTGGTGATTTTGTTGATTTACAGTTATTTCCATCTTTAGCTAATTTGGAAAAACTATAGAGATTGCCCATAACGGGACGAAAAGATAGCAATAGATTTGCTTCTACTTTTCCCTTCGGCAGTACTAACTGCATCAGGTTCAAAGGGTATATCTCAGCGCAAGGCACCCCTAAAGTTTTTTGTAAAGCTATGTTATTTTTTGGAAAAACAAATAGGAGAATCCTAAGTAAATTATCTATGCTAATTCTATCTGTATGCTTCAGTTATGGTTGAACCCTTCTTCTGCCGTGCTTCGAGGATGCATCTGAGGTATTTCAAATCATCCTCGAAGAATCCTCGAAGCAGCGTAAAGGAAGCACCAGGGAACGGGTGTGTTTAATTTTCAATATTGCACATATAGAAATAATCTGATCAACTTGCTAAATAGTTTTTTCAGCTCCAATTTGAATTGTTTACATTTGTAGCCTATTAATTACGACTAGCTGCATTTTAGGGTGATTAATTTTATTTTTTTTCATCTCAAATTAATGATTTCAAATAGTAAACATCGGTTTTTCTTAAGCCTTTTCTTTTTCATTTCAGGATTTAGCTTTGCTACCTGGGCCTCAAGAATTCCCACGATTAAAACCGCTTTTGGATTTAATGAAGCAGAATTAGGAAGTATTCTATTGGCAATGCCGGTCGGTTCTTTAATCGGGCTACCTATTTCAGGGTGGTTAGTTTCCAAATACAATAGTCGTGTACCGTTAACAGTTGGCTATGCATTAAATGCGCTTTCACTGGCGCTGATAGGAATTGCACACAATACATTTAGTCTTGTTTTTGCAATTTGTGTATTCGCTTTTACTACCAGAATATTTAATATTTCAGTAAATACGCAAACACTAACACTACAAAAGAGATTTGAGAAAAAGATAATAGGATCATTCCATGGATTTTGGAGTATAGGAGGGATAGCAGGAATTGCCTTGTCTACACTTTTACTGACCTTAAATGTTACGCTGGCAGTACACTTTTCTATAGTTGCCGTGTTGATGTTATTGGTAACCTTATACTCATACCAGTTTTTATTAAAAGGAGATAAGTCCGAAACGGGTAACAAGTTGATTTTGAGTAAGCCAGACCCGTATATCTTTTACCTTGGTATAGTTGTGTTTTTATGCGCAATATGCGAAGGAGGGATGTTCGACTGGAGTGGGATTTACTTTCAGGAAGTATTAAATGCGCCGATATTTACTTATGGATACCTGATCTTTATGACATTTATGGCAACATCCAGATTCTTGTCTGATATTATCATCGTAAGATTTGGTATGCCAAAAACATATATCATGAGTGCTGTTTTTATTGTATCAGGAATTTCCCTCGCCATTATCTTTCCAACATTCTGGACAGCTATGATTGGTTTTTCATTAGTAGGCTTTGGAACAGCGTCAATAATACCAATGTCGTATGCGCTGGCAGGTGCTTCAAAGAAGTACTCACCGGGGATGGCCATATCCATTATAGCTACTTATTCGATAACCGGAATGCTGTTAGGACCTCCATTAATTGGATATCTGGCTCATGCGTTTAATTTAAGAGTATCCTTTGTAATCTTCGGATTATGTGGACTATTATTAGTTCCCATTACCAAAATGTTTTTTAAACACCAAAGGATAGCTCTAGATATTAAACCATAAATTAAGCCTTTTGAATGGCGTCATTTGCATCATCAGCAGTGTTTTTGATTGCTGATTTCGCTTTTTCTAATTCAGTATCTCTAAATTCTTTAAACTCTTGAGATACTGAGTTCACCTTAGTCTTAACGTTGTCTACAACCTGATTTTTTAGTCCTCCAAGACTTTGTTTTCCATTATTGATATTATCCTTAATGGAATGGAAACCATCTTTTACATTATCTGCAAGGTCTAGCGCTTTATCAGATATTCTTTCTCTTGTTCTTTTTCCACTGTCAGGAGCAAATAGTACTCCTATAACAGCACCTACCGCTAAACCAGCTAATAATCCAACTATTGCTCCAGATTTGTCAGTTGGCATAGTCGGGAAATTGGACAAACGGCTAGATATTAATTTTTTATAATTCATAATAGATGTTTTTTACTTAATCACTAACACATTTCGTACCAGATTGTTTTAAGCTTTTTGCCTTAAAGCTTCCGTCATGCTGAATTTATTTCAGCATCTCGCGCCAGCAAGGTTTCCTTTCTCTTGAGAGATCCTGAAACAAGTTCAGGATGACGATTCGCATTATATTACCACAGTCGCTTTAAAAGCACCCTATCTAGTAATTTATTATATTTAGGATAAATATGAAAAGATTCTGTTTCTCCCTGATTTTATTCCTTGTCATTAATATAGGTGCAATCAGGTCTCAGTCTATTAATCCCGATAGTACAGAACAAGTTTTTACGGAGTTGATAAAACTTAAGAAGCAACTTGTTTTGCAGGCGAAAACTGCTACGGATGCGGTGCCTGTAATTAGTCGTATGCTTGAGCTTGGAATGTGGGAAACAGCTGATAGTTTGATTAAATATTCAAGTCATAATAGCATAGATTACCAGTTACTTAAATGTAATTACTTAATCTTAAATAATAAATACAAAGAGGCTGAAATTATAATGTTTCAGGTACTAAAACAAGAACGGAAAAATGAAAAAGCGCTCCTCATAAAAGGCTTTTTGGAGATACAGGCATGGCGCTTATTAAAGGCTGAAAATACAGCAAAGCAAGTGCTTCAAAGTAATCCGGATAGCGAAGATGCAGCACTTTTACTTGGCAGGGTTAAGCTGCTTAAAAAGGAATACGAAACGGCTTTGCAGATTGCAAAAGAGATACAGCAGAGAAATCCAAAAAGTGCTAAAGCCTATCTGTTGGAAGCCGATGTTTATTTTTGGGATCAACATCCTGAAAAGGCCGAACAACCATTAATTAAATCACTTGAATTGGATCCTTTCAATGCAGATGCAAGATTCAGTTACGGTTATGCAATATGGAGAAGGGTAGATGCAACACAGTTAAATGCCATGGCTGCCCAGTGGGAACTGGCACTGGCAATTAATCCCCTTCATTATCAAACTCACTGGCATTGGGGCAATGGGCATACCAATTTAACCTATGCAGATTATGCAGAAGCCAATGATGAAGAGGTGAGAAAAGCACTTTTAAGGGCCGATCAGCGAATAAAAAGCAATGATGTGCAAGGCGCAATAGAGATTACCAGGGCGGTAGAAAATCAATACAGCAATTCTGTTTTGCCGTTAATGCACAGGGCATCGATTTATTATAGCGCATTTGATCTGGATAGAGGCATGCGGCTCGACTCTGYCGAGCATATTTTTAAATCTATTTTGCTTAGAAAAAAGCACTATGGTCCGGCCCACAATGGCTTGTCGGCAGTTATTAAATCGAAAAGGATTCCATATCTTGATGCCTTCGACGCCATCACTAAAGCGCTGGATAATACCAAAATCAGGGATATGAAGAATTTTACCAAAGTGTTTTCTGATGTAAGCTATTATCCGGGAGAAACTGCAAAAGCAATGGTTTGGAACCAGCTATATTCATCAGTAGTTTACTTTCCTTTTTTATCTAAACAAGGCAATACTTTTAAAATACCTCCATTGCATCAGGATTTAGCGGTTACTATGGACGCTCCGGCTTTTAGGTACATGACTACATTTGATAACAGGCAGTGGATGGATATAAGAGGCGTAGGGAGTGGAGCCGCAGGGATAGAATATGTAGAGCGTGGGGCTTTTATGGAGCGAAATGTGGTGTTGCATGAGTATGTGCATTTGTTTCATGGGGCCGTATTAACCGATGCTGAAAACAGGAAAATAAGAGCGCTATACTACGATGCGATGAAACAAAAGCGTACGCTCGATTATTACTCCCAAAACAATGAAAGCGAGTATTTTGCGCAGACTTATCCGGCGTATTTTGAGCCAGTAAAAGTACACCCACTTGATTTTAAATCTATGAATACAAGCGCCGATTTAAAATCAAAGGATCCTGATATGTATAGTTTTCTGGATAAATTGGTTTCAAAGGAAAAGGCCTATTTGGCTGGCGATAAAAAAGCTATGGCCAGCAATTGGGCTGAGGTTTATGTGAACCTGGCAAGTCGGGCAGGTAATTCAAAACTTGCAGTGGCCTATCTGGATACAGCTTTGACTTATGATGCTAAGTATCTTCCGGCATTTCTTAGTATTGCCCACCTCAAAATCTATAACAAAGATTTTAGCGGAGCTGAGCAATGGCTGGTAAAAGCTAAAAGTATTGATATCGTTTATGCACCTATTTATGCAATGTATGCAGATCTGGTTGCAGCTAAATATGCTGCACGACAAATCAATCAGGAAGAATCTGTTAAACAGCAGGCAGGTTATTTGCAGCAATCTATTACTCTTGAAGACGATTATCAGGAGCTGGCAAAGGATAATTTGTTGCTTAGGGAGATGTACAGGAAAAACGCTAAGTTAAAAGAAGCGATTGAGGCGGCCGATCTGTATATTAAAACAGGAGCCACGGTGTCTACCTATTTAAGAGATAGAATAGATGATGCTATTGCATTTTCTGCATTTTTAAGGGCAACGTTGGGTGATACACAGCAAGTTGCTGTTTTGAAAAAGCTGGTTGAGCAGAAACCTCAGAATTTTGAACTTAGAAATATGTACGCCGATGCTTTGGCCGAAAACAAGCAATACAAACCAGCTATTGCTACATTAAAAGAAGCCCAAAGGATTTTGACCGCTTCAGGAAATGGAAGACCAGATTATAATTTAAGGATAGCAGAATTCTACAATGAATTGAAATACAAGGATAGTACTGATTTTTATTTGCAACCATTTTTATCGGGTAAGTTATATGTAAAAGGGCCTGATCAGTTAAGGTACATAAGGCTGTTGGTTCAAAAAGGCTATAAAATAAAGGCATCAGAGCTATTAAAAAAGGCTAACAGATCTGGTGACAATATTTATGCTTCAGATTATTTATACACTTCTGCAAAATTGCTGCAAGCTAATCGCCGCAAAACGGAAAGTATGGCGTTGTATGAAAAGGCAATTCAATTAAACCCATATCATTTTGCTGCCTATCAAGAATTAATTGATTACGCTAAAGCTAAAAAACAAGTTAAGAGGATCAGTGAGTTACAGTTAAAAATGAAAAAAAATAACCTTAGGTAAGTCAAAATTAAAGGTGAAATTTTTTTACTAAAAATAGACTAATTAACCTATTTTATTATCTACTTTTGTAGTGTGTATTTTTTACACTAACCTATAGTAGATTATGAAGAAAAGTTTGCTTGCTTTAACCCTTGGAGGCCTTGGAATCGGGATCACAGAATTTGTGATGATGGGCCTATTGCCAGACATCGCGAAAGATTTACATATTACCATCCCTCAGGCCGGGCATCTTATTTCTGCTTATGCTTTAGGAGTTGTAATTGGCGCACCTTTATTAGTAGTTATTGCGGGGAGCTATCCTCCCAAAAAAATACTAATGGTTTTAATGCTCATGTTTACAGGTTTTAATGCCTTTTCGGCATTTGCACCAGACTATAATACCATGTTTGCCGCTCGTTTGCTGGCAGGTTTACCACACGGAGCATTCTTTGGAGTAGGTTCTGTGGTAGCAAGCAGAATAGCAGAAAAGGGTAAGGAAGCGCAATCTGTGTCGTTAATGTTTGCCGGATTAACTATAGCAAACGTAATAGGGGTGCCTCTGGGTACTTATATTGGCCATAACTACTCATGGAGGTACACTTTTGTAATCATTGTTATTGTAGGTATAGTTACTTTATTGAGTTTAAAATCATGGATGCCAGCACTTCCAGCTACTAAAAATCGTGATTTGGGTAAAGAGCTTAACTTCTTTAAACTTCCTGAATCATGGTTAATCATTTTAATGATTGCAATTGGTACAGGTGGGTTATTTTCGTGGTATAGCTACATTGCTCCATTGCTTACCGAAGTTTCAGGATTCTCTGCCAATTCAATCACGTATATCTTGGTTGTAGCAGGATTAGGGATGTTGGTAGGTAACTTTATTGGAGGTAAACTGGCTGATAAAATATCGCCTGCAAAGGCAACTATAACCTTACTGATTGCAATGTCAATTAGCCTTTTAATTGTACATTATGTATCAGGAAACCAGGTGTTAGCTGTAATAATGACATTTGTGACTGGTGCAATTGCTTTTGCAGCGGCATCACCAATTCAGATGCTGATGATCAATACTGCCAAAGGTTCAGAAATGCTCGCTGCTTCTGTTAGTCAGGCCAGCTTTAACATAGGTAATGCGCTTGGTGCATTTTTAGGCGGTTTGCCACTTGCCGCAGGTTATGATTATACTTCTCCGGTTTCTGTGGGTTCAATAATGGCTTTAACAGGTGCTGCGTTTGCATGGGTACTTATTGCAAGAAGCAGAAGAGTTGCTAAACTGAATTACGCATAAAAGTTCTARCTTAGTGTCGTGAAAGACATTATCCCAGTCCATAAACTCTATGAGCGCTCTTCGGCGGGAATGGAGGTTATTTATTTTGACAACGTTCAAGAACGTGCTTCGATTTTAAGCGCACACCGCGACGATCATTATATTTTTTTATATCAGGAAAAGGGAGAAAGCAATTTCATGCTTGATTTTAAGTCTCTTTTGGTTAATGACCGTGCCATACTATATGTACTACCAGGGCAGGTGCATCACAGCATAAATAGTAAAAATGTTTCGGGTTGGTTTTTGGCAATTGATACCCTATTGGTTAATGAAGAGTACAGAACTGTTTTTGAACAGTACATTATAAGCAATGGACCCATATCACTGGATGATGCTAAAGCAGAAAAATTTAAGCAATGCCTGAAATTGCTTCATGAAAGGTTTTTGCTTATTGAAGAGCCGTTGAGCAGGGCAATAGCCCATTCTCTTGCACAATCTTATATCGGTATGGTTGCCGAAGCTTATCTTTCACAAACTCAATTTGGGCAAAAGCAAAATACCAGACCGGTGCAAATCAATAGTC
>NZ_JBFTNT010000207.1:0-7426 GCF_056397585.1 Pedobacter sp. 05L430
CCTTTATACTTATCTAAAGCATCCTGAAACTGTTTTAAGGTGAAACTCTCTTCACTTCCAGGCAAGCCTGCAATAATATTTCTTTGCAACACTAACCGTTCCTCGGCAGACATTTGCTCGAAACGCAATCTACCCTTTTCAAGTTCCTGATAGGTGTAATCATTAACTGCATCTGGCCTGTTCAGCATATATACATCAAATGCCACAAGTGCTGCTTTTTCGAACTTTAAAGCTTTAGCGCCATTTTCAAGTTCAAAGGCAAGGTTGGTTCTTGTCCAATCCAGCACAGGCATAAAATTGTAGGTAACAACCGATACACCACAAGAAGCCAGATTCTTTAAGGAAGTCTTATAATTGGATATATAATTTTCAAAGCCTTTATCCTGAGTTTTTATAGATTCATGAACGGGTACACTTTCTACAACATTCCACTCGAGACCAGCTGTTTCAATTAGATTTTTATGTTTTAAGATCTCTTCAACCGTCCAAATTTCTCCATTTGGAATATGATGAAGTGCACTAACAACTCCTGTGCAGCCAGCTTGTCTGATGTCTGATAAGCTTACCGGATCTTTAGGACCAAACCACCTCATGGTTTGTGTCATTCTGTGTATTTTACTGCCTTGGCTCATATTATATTTAGTTTCCTTATACCGTAATTTACTTTTGTAGTAATAGATGGTATAAAAACTAAATATATATGTTGTTTACAAGATTAAATGCATACTAAACCGCATTTATTATCGAAAACGTTTGCGTCCGGTTATTATGCTGGCACTTCTTCTTTCTCGAACAAGTCCATTACATCATTCCAGTTATCAACTCTTTGATGATGTGTTTTGTAAACATTATGTGCAGCGGTAAACATAATCGTTTTGCCCTTAAAATAATCAAGATTTTTGCAATGGTCATCTATCATGTAATCTGTATTAATAATACTTTTATCGCCACAAAAAACTATGTTTTCCCAACTAATAAATGGAAAATATTCTTGCAACCATTCTTGCTTTTCAGATAAACATTGAGGAAATTCCATTGCTGCTGAAACAACGTATACATCGTAAGTTTCCATGAGTTCTTTTACCGCCTCAATTGCTCCTGGCATTACAGGTATTGTCCTGAAAAATCCAGGCGTATAAACAAATCTTTTTACCGCTGTCTTATCAGGAAACCCTTCCGATTCAAGTACTCCCAACATGTCTTTACGATTTACTTTAACACCATAGTCTCTCTCATACCAGTTTATGAAATGGGTCTCTGTATCGGCGAGCACACCATCCATATCAATAGCTATTGTTTTTTTCATATTTTATTTATTTATATCTTGTAAGAAGTTGCAACAAAAATACAATGTTTTGCAACATATTGCAATTTAATTTTCTTAATATTGCATAATATTGCAAACAAATTATGATAAAGGCAGAAAGACTACAGCAGATAATAGATCACATCACTAAAGAAGGCAAAGTTCTTTTAGGAGATTTAAGTAAACTATTAAATGTTTCTGAAGACACGGTAAGAAGAGATATTAAGGAATTATCAGATGAAGGTTTGCTTAAAGCAGTTCGCGGAGGAGCAGTCTTGCACTCTCCTATTCCAAGACATTATAGAGAAAGAGAAAATTACGACGTTGGCCATAAAGAGATAATTGCGGCCAAAGCCCTAAAATTCATTAAGGATGGCCAGGTAATCATATTCGATGCCGGAACATCAGCTTTAGCTGTTGCAACCGGCTTACCTAAGGAAATTAACATAACCGTAGTAACCAATAATTTCCCTGTAGCCAATATCTTGGAAGACCACCCAAATGCAGAGGTGATTTTTGTAGGCGGACGATTAAATAAATCCTCCTTCTCTACAATGGGGCATGATGCCATACAAGCCATTAAAAATGTTCGTGCCGATATTTGCTTTCTGGGTATCTGCAGCATCGACCTAAACATTGGGGTTACAGGCTTAAATTATGAAGATAGTCAGATGAAGAAAGCGATGGTTGAAACATCTAAACATATTATTGCACTTTCAACATTTGAGAAATTGGATACAGCTGAAAATTACTACATCTGTGCAACAAATGAGTTAGATACCATCATCACAGATATAGATCCAAAGGAAGGCAAGCTACAACGATATAAGGATGCTGGTATTGAAATTATTTAACCTGATAACGATAAACCTGTCTTCCAAGTAAACCATCTGCGTTGATCCCTTCTACAGTTACGCGGTAAGTTCCTTTGTTATCTGAATTGAAATAACTGAGCCTGGCTTTACCTTCCTTATCAGTAACCGTTGCAGGGTTCCAATAGATAGTGCTTCTTAAATCTGCAAGGGAGTTGTTAACTTCGTTATTACCATATTTAGGTACATAGAAYTCCTTTACCGAAGCAAACCCTTTTGGAGCATAATAAACTACCGATGGATCATATTTTTGACGAAAATTACCACTTTTAGTATAAATTGCCATTACTGGCGGAGGCTTTAATCCAAACCTGCCACCAAGTAACCTCGCCCTCATCGCATAACTATCATATACGAAATATACCTTACTGATATTTGATCCATCCCCTAATAGCAGCTCCTGAAAATCACAACTTTCAAGAATCCATCCATCAATAGTTACAGCATAAACTCCATCCCCCGATAAGGTACGTGCTACCCACATAGGCCCACAGTCTTCCGACATGATCTGATCAAAACGCACACTTTTGTTGTTGTTCATTTTCTCCAAGCAGTCTTTAAATGTTCCGCAGTTTTGTCTGGAATCCGGTCTAAAAACCTGATCAGCCTGGTTTTCATGGATGGTATTACCAAATTTAGGCAACTTACTCGCCTGAATCCGAACTTCTTTCAAATGCTGGCCACGTCCAATTCTCCCATGTTTTTGCATGTCTAAATCTTGCTTTACACTATTTTCAATAGACGCCATAAGCGCCTTGGGAATATCGGAATTGATGTCACCAATATTAATATTAGGGGTGGCATCTTGTTCAACAAACTTATCAATTTGTATTTCTAATCTTTTACTATTTTTTGCTGTCCTACCCTGGATTGTAAAATCAATTCCTTCGGTAATAAGAAGATTGCTAAACTTAAATTTCCCTTTCCCGTCAGAAATAGTGTCTAAGACCAAGCCTAGCTTGTTATTAATTAGTGTAACCTTACCATCAGCGACCGGTTTATTGTTTAATGTCATTAACTTTCCGGTAATGTTTGTTACTAGCTTTTCAGCTTTATAGACCGGCGGCAATTGCTTGTTAGAAATCAGGTCTTTCCAGACAAACCTTCTATACCCTTGAGTAAGCATTAAAATATCAAGATTAGCTCTTGTTTCATCTGTTGGGTTATGAAAATAATAATTAGGTTTTTCTATATAACCTTTTATATCAGAGCTCAACAACAATTGAGAGAATATAGAGTTCTCGGTAGTTTCATCTGAAGGGACTACATCTTCATTAATCACTGACACTGAAAAATTCCCTACCAAAGGATTCCCCGCAGCATCTCGAGCATCCAATTCTATTTCTACTTTCTCTCTTAATGAGTATTCCTTTTTGGAACTGTTAACTTTTAAGTCCATATGATCATTCTTTTGTACAAAGACGATCCTTTCATTTAATGGATTCCCAGATTCAGAAAAGAGCGCAAATTGTAGAATACCAGATGGGAGTCCCTTCGAAGGAATTGGAATAGAAGTAACAGCCTTGTTTACATGAATATCAGCAGCATATTGAAGATCACCTTCGGATTGGGCAACTAAACTAACAACCTGATCTCCTTTTTTCAAAATGGAACTGCCTGCCCCTATCCTTACTAAAATGGTATCTCCCGTTGTATTATTATACACAGAAAGCGCATAACCTTCATTAACTGCATTAGGCAATTTTAACGTATTTACTGATCCGTCAGGATAAGTTATTTTTGCCTGATAGGTTTTGCCCTGTTCCGATTTCAAATTAAAATAACCCATACCCAAATGTTTCGTTTCCAACTTAGAAACCTCTTTATTTTCATTATCAATTATCACCCCTTGAACAGATACACCTAAACCATTAGCTCCAACCACTTTAACTCCAACCTTTGTCCATATATCGTTTACAAGATTTCCCCCCTCAGGAAAAAATTGAACATCTGTTTGCTGCGAAGCTCTTTTGATAGGAAATGATTTAGGGACATTTTCTCCATCAGCGATGGTAATCCTCGTCAAAATATAAGTGCTACCGGCCTTTTCTGATTTAGAACTTGGCAAGCTTACACTTAGTTCTCCCGACTCATTGGTTTTGCCACCGCCAGTAGCTATTGATTTATAACCTTCTTTTAATTCGTATCTAACGGCTTTATCTGCATACGGTTCTCCCTTTTGATCGGTATATTTTATCAATGCCGTTACTTTAGTTTGCTCCCCATCCTTAGCGTAGATGTAATCTATTTTTGCAAAAACAGTATTTGCTGCAGAGTTACCGACACTAAAGGTTCTGTCGTAAAAATATTCCGGTCCGGCATTACGCATCCATTGGGTATAGGCTCTTAAGCGATAATTCCCTTCTCGAATAGCGGTATCCGAGAGCACAATACTACCTTTAGCCATCCCCGCCATAAGCGGCAATTTAAGCGACTGAGCAATAGAATCACCTTCATTAATCAGCTCTACATAAACAGCCCCACTAAGTGCTGATAGCTGGTGTTTGCTACCAATAGTCACATACGTTTTAAACCATATCGTATCTCCAACAATATAATAAGGCTTATCAGTATGTAAGTAAACTTTTTCCTGAGGATTATTCTCTGCCCAACTTTGGAGAGAAGTTAAAAGCTTTTCAATAGGATCCTCTTCTCGGCCTGTAAAAGCCACCATGCCAATAAATGCTATTGAACAAAATAGGAAAATGGAGCGTTTCAATTTCATAGTTGTCTTAGTAAATGATTAAATACGTGCAATCAAATACAAAGACAACTATGACGTCTCCATTGAGGACACCCATTCAAGAAAAATAATGCTCATTATTTAACTTCGTATTTATAAACCTGCCTTCCTAGTAATCCATCTCCATTAATACCTTCAATAACTACGCGGTAAACACCTTTTGTATCTGCATTAAAAAAGCTAATCTTTCCTTTACCATTTGATCCGACTAAGACACCAGGATTCCAATACACCGTACTTCTTAGATCTGTTATACGACTGTTACTATCATAAACCGGAGCGTAAAATTCCTTTACAGGGTTAAAACCTCTTGGCGCATAACTTACTACTTCAGGAGTATATCCCGAACGCAATACTCCAATCCCTCTTTTCGTTGCTAAAAATAAGCTAGGTCCTCCGGTCATACTCATTATGGCAGCATTGGTACGAGCAACATCAACCCTATCAATATCTAATGGATCCAAATAAAACAGATCCTGAACCTCGCAATCATTAATTTCTCTACCATCAAGAAATACTTTCATCCTTTCATTTCTTGAAAACGGCATGGTAACTGGTCCGCAATCAGCTTCAGCCGATCTGAATTCAACATTGGTGACCGTAGCTCTTAACCACTCCAAAAGTGTCCCAAATGCCTGCACATTACTCGGCCTGTAAGTAAAATCTGCGTGTCCATCTAATACAAGATCATAGCCAAATAGCCTTTTACGCTTTTTTGCACTAATTATAACCTCATTAAGTTGTTGAGCCCGACCCATTTGTCCATTCCTCACCATTTCCGCATCTTGTTTTTTACTATTCTCAAGAGAAGCCATCAATGACTTACCCAGATCAGTATCAAGATCGCCAACATTCATATTTGGTGTTCTGTCCTGATCACGAATTTTATCAACCTTTATTTCTACGTTTTTGCCACCTTTTGCATTTCTGCCTTGCAAGGTGAAACTGATTTCATTAGTAATTAACAGATCACTAAATTTATAATACCCTTCAGCGTTGGTGACTGTATCAATTACCACCCCTAATTTATTATTTATCAATGTTATCTTTCCGCCGGCAATGGGTTTCTCTCCCAAACTCAATAACCTTCCTGTAACATTAGTGGTTAATTTCTCTGCTTTAAAAGCAGGCTGAAATGGCTTACCCGCGGTTATATCTTTCCATACAAACCTTCTGTAGCCCTGTGTAAGCATTAATAGGTCAAGATTTGATTTGGTTTCTTCAGTAGGGTTATTAAAATAATAGCTTGGTTTCTCTATGTAGCCCTTAATATCAGAGCTCAACAATATTTGAGAAAATATAGTATTTTCTTTAGCCTCATCAACTGGAACAGCATCTTCACTAACTACAGATACCGAAAAATTGCCCGAAATTGGAGCTCCATTTGCACTGGCGGCACTTACGTCTATTTCAACCTTTTCCTTTGCTGCATAAACTTTTTTAGCTGTCGATAATTTAACATCCATCTGATCATTGTTCTGGATAAAAATAATCCTCTCATTCATTGGATCTCCGGTCGAAGAAAACAACGTAAACTGGGTAATTCCAGATGGTAAATCTTTTGCCGGTATAGATAAAGATGTTTGTGCCTTACCTATCGGCATACTGCTTGCATAACTTACACTACCGCCCGATTGAGCAATCAAACTAACAGTTTGGCTGCCCTTTTCAAGTACAGAAGGATTTGCTATAATACGCACAAGAACAGTATCTGTTTCAGTATTATTATAAACAGAAAGAACATATCCACTTTCCAGAACAGGAGGCAACTTAACAGACTTTTCTGATCCATCAGGATAAGTCACTTTTGCCTGATAAAGTTTACCCTTTTCAGGCATTAATCTAAACTGTCCCATTCCAAGATGTGTTGCTTCAAATGTTTCTACTTCTTTGCCGTCATTATCAATTATAACTCCTTTAACCGGAACACCTAATCCATCAGTTCCCGTTGCCTTAAATGCAACCCTTGTACGAACACCACTTACTAAAGGACCACTTTCCGGAAAAAACTGAACATCAGTTTGTGTCGATATGCTTTTGATTGCAAACTCTTTTATCACAATTTCTTTCTCCCTGGTCTGAAGCTTGGCTGTTAGGTGCTTATCTTGTAATTTACCAGATTTACCACCTTGTAATTTTATTTTTAGCTGCCCATAATTATCGGTTTCTTTATTGCCGCTAAACACCTTTTCATAGCCATTTTCTAAAAGTGCATAATCAACCTTCCTGTTACTTAAGGCTTCCCCTTTATCATTTGAATAGGTTAACACAGCAGTTACAACATCTTTCGAGCCATCTTTGCTATATTCATAATTGATTTTACAGAAAACAGTATTTGCAACCGAATTACCAACTCTGAGTATCTTATCATAAAAAAACGCGGGATCCGAATTACGCATCCATTGTGTATAGGCTCTTATCCGATAATTGCCGTCACGTGAGCTGCTGTCAGGCAATACAAAACTCCCTTTGGTCATTCCGGCAATAAGTGGTAGCTTTAATGAT